>NZ_KQ976354.1:9253250-9269905 GCF_000346485.2 Scytonema hofmannii PCC 7110 | reverse complement strand
GAAATGGTGATACCAGTGATGCCAGGTGTGGTTACCGATAATGTGACCATCTGCAACTATTTTTCTGCCTAATTCTGGGTATTCCTTGAGCATCTGTCCAACGACAAAGAAAGTACCCTTTATATTGTTTTTCTTAAGAATCTCTAGTATTTGTGTTGTGCCTTCGGGCCAGGGACCATCATCAAAAGTTAACGCAATAACTTTCTCACCTGTTATCTGGTTTGCGCTTTTAAGAGTGACGCCTTGAAAGCGGGATGGTATGGCATAGGAAAGACCTTTTACGCTTGCCTCTTGCTGCCAAGTTGCGATCATTGCCGTCTTAAATTTCTCAACTCGCTGTTGATTTCCTGTACTGGCGGCTATTTCTTTTAAATTTACAGGTTGCTCAATATGAGCTTTAGAAGCATTTGGGTTGATAGGCATCATCAAACCAACACTAAAGCTACCGCACAAAGCAACTAATGCTATTAATATTCCTTGAGACCAAACATATGATTTATTGCTTTCCACTTCCAGCGCTCCTTCACACGTGGAACCGTCAATTACGGTATGACGGTATGTTATAGCACACTTTTTTTAAATACTTAAGATTTTCAGAGATTTTCAGAAAATCTTGAAAACTAAAATACGAACTTAACAACAAATATAGATATCAATCTCATAAGTTGTAAGCTTTCGATATTGGCTAGAATTCTATTAATTGGAAGTCACATTGCTATTAAATAATAAGTAGAAATCATTTGATATTGTATAGTACTAAGGGTTTTTTTTACATAATAAAACTGATTAGACAAATCTTGCGACATTTTTTAGGCTCAGGACTTACGGAAAAATTGCTAGAAACCTTGATTTATCAAACCGCCAAGACGCCAAGAGCGCCAAGAGTTCGTAGAGCGTGCGTAAGTCCTAAGGCTAAAAGCCAAGCTGCATAAGACAGATCTATCTAGAATCTCAAAGCCAAAATTCAAAATCGTATAACCCAGTATATTCTACTGCTGAATATTGTTCTCTTCTAGAAAAAAAAGTTAAAGTTTGAACATCGTTAATATATTCTCATTTTTCAGATAGGAAGCTAGACGTAGGCTGACTTAATATGTTTCTTATTGCAAATAAGAAGATCCGGTCGATGCAACCGCCATTAACCTATCTTTACAAGATGTACTTGAGATGATTTGACTTTATTCTCTATCTAGAAGGGATCTATTTCAAGAGGGGAGAGGTTCAGGAGAGCAGAGTTCACCTAATAGTTATTTCCGTCAGCCTGTCCTAGAGTAAGTATAAGGTACAGTTGCCTTAATAGAAAACTCACAATCACAAGTTTATTACGACTATTACCTCATTAATATTCTAAGTTAAACATATATGTTTTCAGTATAAATACTGAAATTAAATATAAGTTTCATAAATTGTGTATACTCTGTATGTTTGTGATGAAGTCCTTTAAGCATTTCACTGTTGAAGAACAATGTGAAATCCTATACTAATAATTAAAGCTTGTTTAAAAAAAGCATATTGTATTTAAAAATTCTATGAAGTCAACAAAAATTGTGCTTTAATCTGCATTATCTATGTTATATCTCTATGCCACCCACAATTCCTGGGCAAACCTGACAGCAAAGCTAGCAAGTGGAATGGAAAGGGAGGATAGAACAATGTATCCCCAACGAGGATAATGGCTGAGCAGTATACCAAGTGCTATTGACAGCGATACAACGCCGTAAGCCAGACGGTTTAGGGAAATTGTACTTCCAGAAGCCAATAGCATACCGATCGCACACAACCCATAAACCAGTGCGATCGTTCTGAGTTCAGTACGTAAAAGCCACATTAGATAGGTTCCTCCAAGAATCATCACAACGTTAATCAAGGGATCTCCGGCTAACAGCCAAAGTACTAGCCCCAAGAAAGCAAAGCCGTATCTTACCTTGTTAACAGTTAATTGTTTGCGGAAACGCCATAATAAGTAACCAATGATGGTAATTATTACAAATAATAATGGATGCCAAGGGTCTTTTATATAGCCATACTTCCAATTGGTTGAACCAACAATAATTTGCATAAACATCTTTAACCAACGCATCCAGTTGAATCCCCATGAAGGACGCCATGCTTTTTGCGCGTGGAGAAATGCCAAAGGGTCGTTGTATTTTATTTGGCAATAGAGGCTAAACAAAAGTAGACCGCTACCAGTGCTTAAACTGGCAATAATAGCTTTGATCCCTCTGCGATCGAGTACCGCAACTAGCAATAAGGAGATCCACAGTGCAATTCCAGTGGGACGCGTTGCGGTGGCTAGAGAACCCCAAAGCGCAGTCCAACCGTACTTCTGGTTATCAAAAGCTCTTAAAGCTGCTGTACTCAGGAGAAGATACAAACCTTCAGTGTAAATCACTGTACCGAACAAAGACAGCGGACACCATGCCAAAACAGCAGTTGTCCACCTTGCTGCATTGACCCCATGACGCTCGTTTATCCAGGTATATAATACTATGAGTGCTCCTAAAAATGCCAGATTATTTACCAACAAGCCTGCTATTTGGAAAGGCATACCAACGCTCATTATTGCCCGAACAATTAAAGGAAATAATGGAAAAAAAGCAACAATTAAAGCTGGCTCTCCATTTTGAGAGTCAGTATAACCATGAGTTGCAATAATCCTGTATTGTTCGCTATCCCAAGCATGAAAAACATCCCAGCTAAATGTGGCTGCAATACCCCCACTTGGAGATGGAAACAAAGGAGCAATTAACAACATAAGCACTGCAATAAATAACCGACTAGCCAGCCACATTGTTATCGCAAAAAATAATCCTTTGCCAAAAGTATTTTGGAGTTTCATGGTCGTTGTTTAGAAAACAAATAAACATCATCGCGATCGTAATTTAATTGAAATGCTGAATGATTTTTGAGTTGATTGACCAAGCTAGAAGCAAACTGTTGATTGCTAGCCCAACCAGGGTGACGCACATTGAGCAACACGTATTGAAACTGAGCTAAATCCTTTGGTGGCGAATCAGCATTTGTTAACTGAATAAATTTTCGTTGTGATAAATGTGGAGAAATTGAAGCTGTTGTGTAAAGATTTTCTTTTGATTTAACTTGAGCAATAGCTTGCCTTGTAGCTTGCCAATTATCCAAAAATTCTAAATATTTGCTGCTAAAATGAGTAAATTTTGCTAAACACAAAAATGTTATTAAAGACCAAAGAATAATGGCTTTTTGGTTCCGCAACCATCCCCGATTTGAAGCAAGGCTGACAATAACAGCTAACAATAAAAATGGCAGTGCTGGTAGAGAATATTGATGAACTAAATCTTTTTGTGGTTGATAATCAGCTATGAGGTTGAGCGCGACACATGGAATTGCCCCTATTAAAGGTTTAAGACTTTGCCAAGACAGTCCCCATACAACAGGTACTAAGAGCAAAATTAAATATCCTAAGTTCTCTAGAGAGAAGACTTTTCCCAAAACAATCCCTGGTTTCAACACCAAATTTTGAGCAATTTCTACAACTGAGTTACCCAAATAACTGTAACGCCCAACTGCGGCTGCTTCCCTACCACTAAAAAAAGGAATCACAATTTGAGAACTTATGAAAAACCAGGCAATGCCGGTACCAATAGCAAAAGCACCACAGAAACGCCGTCTCTCAATCAGAAGTAGCCAAAAACCCATGGCTGCTACTGTCAGTGATAAGACAGCTTTACATCCCAAAATAAAGACAACGCCGAAACAAAACCACCCAATCTTACCCTGCTTAGCCCACCATACTGCTACTAATAACATAGGCAGAGCCATGACTTCCGGGTGGAAATCAAATAGATTGATATTGTAAACGAGTGGGTATAGTAAATACACAGTTACCATTGCAATTGATTGCCGATCTGTCAATCCAGCTTGATGCGCTAAGTACCAAGTCGGTAAAGCACCAATTGCTAAAGCAATCGCCTGTACAGCCAATAACCAGTAAACACTAGGATAAATTTTGTACAGCAAAGCTAAGGGATAGAAAACGAAAGCAGCATGATCCCCAAGAATGTGATAACCCATAAAAGAAGAAATAGGCGGCTGACCTTGACTAATCAAGTAAACTGCCTGGTCAAAGATTCCTAAATCAAAAGCCGTGGATTGAAATAGGATGTGTCGTAAACTGCTAGACACAAAGAGAATAACAGCACTAACACCAATCATCCAAACAACTGTACTAGGAATTATCAGTTTTGTTTTCATGTTAATTGTTAGTTGTTAGTTGTTAGTTGTGAGTGGGCAAATGACAAATGACAACTAGTTAATTAAGCCAACCAAAGATTCTGGGAAAATCGTACAGCAAAAGTGACCAATGGAATGGCAAAAAAGCCAATAATTAAATACCCTAAACCAGGATAGCGAGCAAGTAACAGCCCGAAAGCAAATGAAAGCGATACAATTGCATAAGCATAACGCTCAACAGAAGCTACAAGTCCCGTATTAAAAATCATTGCATAAGAGAAAAAGCCATAGATAAGAGCAGCAAGAGGGATATTCTTCCTTAAGAACCAAAGCAAAAAGAGACCACCAAAAACGATCGCTACTTTCAGGAATGCATCTCCAGCCATAAGCCAAAGCAAGAACAACAAAAAACCAAATCCGTATCTTGCCTTTACAAAACCTAGTTGAGAACGGAACCGCCACAGGACATAACCAAGCCCAACTACAATTGCAAACAGTAGTGGATACGAAAAGTCTCTGATGCCGCCGTATTTTACATTGACTGGGCCAACCACAATATGCATTAGCATCTTCCACCAACTGCGCCAGTCAAAGCCATAGGAGGAACGCCACCCTTTCTGAGCATGAAGAAATGCTAAGAAGTCCCCAAATTTTATTTGACAATATAAACTGTAGAGAAGCAAACCTCCACCAGCAGCCAAACTAGCAATAAAAGCTTTAGTACCTCTGCGCTGTTTCCAAGACGCAAATAGAAAAGCTGGTATAAGTGCTAATCCTGTGATTCGTGTTGCTGTGGCTAACGATCCCCAAAATGCTACCCAAGCGTATTCCTTGTTATCAAAAGCTCGCAAAGCAGATGTGCTGCACAAGAGAAACAGCCCTTCCGTATAAATTACAGTTCCATAAAGGGAATAGGGACACCACGCTAAAACAGCAGTTGCCCAACGAGCAGCGCTTGTACTGTAACGCTCTTCAACCCATAAGTAAAGAACTCCCAATGCTGCTAAAAACGCCAAGTTATTTACCAATGTACCTGCGACTTCAAAGGACAAGCCAAAGGTCATAAATACTCGCGTAACTAAGGGAAATAATGGAAAAAATGCAACTGAATATAATTTATTGTTATCGGAGTAATAGTAACCATTATTTGCAATTTGCCCGTACCAACCGCTATCCCAAGCAGAGAAAACATCCCAATCAAATTTAGCAGCGACACCATTTGGTGGGGCAGGAATCAACGGGGCGATTAATAACATGACAATGATGATGACTAGTCGGCTCGATAGCCACATTGTCAAAGGGAAAAAATTGATGGGCATGGGGGATGGGGCATTGGGGATTGGTCACTGTGATGTTGGGTTTCGTTCCTCAACCCAACCTACTGGTCACTGGTCACTGGTCACTGTTAAAAGTGATGTTGGGTTTCGTTCCTCAACCCAACCTACTGGTCACTGGTCACTGGTCACTGTTAAAAGTACTGATGGTTGAGAAATACCCCCAGTTTCTTTCAAGGTATAAATAGGACGCCCTTTCACTTCTTCATAGATACGACCAATGTATTCTCCAAGAATACCAATGCAGAATAATTGAACAGACCCGATAAAGAATAGAGCAATGGTTATCAGGGTAAAACCCATTAATGGAGTCGCTCGATCAAATAAGCGCCAGTAAAGCACGAGGACTATCATCAGTACTGCAACGCCTGCTGACACTAACCCCAAGTAGGTTGCTAACCTCAGGGGAACTCTTGATAGAGAAATAATTCCGTTAAGCGCTAACGCCCAGGATTTACCAAAGGTATATTTGACTTTTCCCGCATAACGAGCTTCTCTTTCAAAGTAAACAGCAGTTTGGCGAAATCCTACCCAAGCCCTTAAACCGCGAATGTAGCGGTTGCGTTCTGGCATCGTGTTGAGGACATCGACAACTTGCCTATCCATTAAGCAAAAATCTCCTGTATCCGGTGGTATGTCTACATCTGACAACCGTTGGAGAATGCGATAAAAAGCAAAAGCAGTAAAGCGTTTTAACCAACTTTCTTGTTTGCGAGAGATCCGTTGGGCATAGACGACTTGGTAACCTTGTCGCCATTTTTCAATCATGGACAAAATCAGTTCGGGTGGATCTTGTAAGTCGGCATCCATGACGATCGCAATCCTACCCTGAACGAAGTTCAAACCTGCTGTGACTGCGATTTGATGACCAAAATTTCGAGCTAGGCTCAAGTATCGTATCCGACTATCGCGAAGACGGAGATCGCGTATCAGAAATAGCGAGCGATCGCGACTTCCATCATCTACTAAGATGACCTCTGTTTCCCCGTCTAATTGCTTCATCACGTGACATAGACGACGGTGCATTTCAGAAATGTTTTCTTCCTCGTTATATATCGGTATAACTATGGAGTATATTGGCTTAATCACATTAGGGGGTAGGGGGTAGGGAGTGGGGAGTTGGGGGTCGGGGGTCGGGGGTAGGGATTAGAGTTAGGACAAATACTTATAAATAACTAAGCATCATACAGGACATATTGCAAGCAAAATAACAGATAAGTAAACTGCAAAAAAAAATGTATCAGTCTACCTCAGTCACTAACCCCACTCCCCACTCCCTACTCCCCACTCCCTACTCCGTTTTCTGTGCTAAAAGCACAATAGATACACCAAACGGTAAGCTAAACCGATTCAGTAAATAGCGCTCGCTTGCAAACAAAAGACTCAAAAACCGATTCATAGGTTTCGATGGCAAAGCTATATCACTGCTAGCAACAGAATTGCTCTTCAAGCGAAACAACTTCCGCAAGCCACGAACAAGAGCAACAACAGGGAACAAAAAAGTATTAAAGTAGCTGCCATAACGCACGGCAAAACCAGCTTTTCTGAGAAGTTGCTTCAAGGCTTTTAACACGTAACGACGTTTGTGATGGTTAATTTCATCATGCTGGCTCCATAAAAACTGGTAGGCAGGAACTGTCACTAATAACCAACCACCAGGCTTAAGCCTTGAATGCAATGCTAGTAAAGCTGCTTTATCATCATCTATATGTTCCAGAACATCAAGTATAACAATAAGATCGTATTTCTCTTTCCAAGGAATATTATTTGGTAAACTTCCCAACTGAACTTGGGTAACTTGCCGCTCGTTGGCAATTATACAAGCAACTTCATCTAACTCCATTGCCGACAGCTGACCGTGTCGAGCCAGCATACTCAAGTTACCACCCGTACCGCACCCAGCTTCTAAAATTTTGGGATTTTTTGGCAAAGTGAGTTTGCGAATCATCATATCCACGATCGCACGGCGACCAACAAACCACCAATGCTTTTCTTCAACAGAGGCATACTGTAGATAAAAATTTTTGTCCATGAGTATAAATATTGAGAAATTTACTGGTCACTGGTCACTGGTCACTTTATAGTATTGTTGTTTGTCGATCCCGAAATAATTGTGAAAGCAATAACACTTCTTGGTTCTACTGGCTCGATTGGTACCCAGACTTTAGATATAGTAGCTCAGTCAAGCGATCGCTTTCGGATTGTGGGACTTGCAGCTGGGAATAATGTAGAACTATTGGCTTCTCAAATCCGGCAATTTCGACCAAGCATAGCTGCTCTGTGCGCGGTAGAGAAATTACCAGCACTTAAAGAAGCAATCAAAGATATCGATCCCCAACCCATTTTACTTGCAGGTGAGGCTGGAGTTATTGAGGTTGCCCGATACGGTGATGCTGAAACAGTCGTCACGGGTATTGTTGGTTGTGCGGGTTTGCTACCCACTATTGCAGCAATTGAAGCTGGTAAAGATATTGCCTTGGCAAATAAAGAAACACTCATTGCTGGTGGTCCCGTCGTTTTACCCCTGATTGAAAAACACGGTGTAAAATTGCTGCCAGCAGATTCAGAACATTCGGCTATTTTTCAGTGTTTGCAAGGTGTTCCACCAGGTGGTTTAAAGAAAATTTTACTGACTGCTTCTGGTGGTGCTTTCCGTGATTGGGAAGTGGAAAAGTTAGCAGAAGTGACGGTTGCTGATGCTCTTAAACATCCCAATTGGACTATGGGGCGGAAAATCACTGTAGATTCTGCCACTTTAATGAATAAAGGGTTGGAAGTCATTGAAGCGCACTTCCTCTTTGGATTGGATTACAAAGACATCGAAATTGTGATTCATCCCCAAAGTATCATTCACTCGCTGATTGAACTGCAAGATACCTCTGTCTTGGCTCAACTCGGTTGGCCTGATATGCGCTTACCCCTACTTTACGCTTTATCCTGGCCCGATCGCATTTACACAAATTGGGAACGCTTGGATTTAGTTAAAGTTGGCAGTTTAACCTTCCGCGAACCCGATCATCAGAAGTACCCTTGTATGAAGTTAGCCTACGCTGTAGGTCGTGCTGGTGGTTCAATGCCAGCTGTATTAAATGCGGCAAATGAGCAAGCTGTGGCTTTGTTTCTAGAAGAAAAAATCCGGTTTTTAGATATTCCTTGGTGTATTGAATGGGTGTGCGAGCGCCACTCAAAAGATAACCGTTCAAATCCTTCTTTAGATGACATTGTGGCAGCAGATCGGTGGGCAAGACAGGAAGTTTTAACAGCAACAGACAACTTGAAATCTCGTTCTCAGATTATTTCTGCACGGTAACTTTATCAAATTCAATAAGTTAAAAGTCAAAAGTCAAAGCATTTTGGCTTTTAACTTTTGACTTTTGAATGCTGACTTTAATTAGCTTCTACCTGGAGATACAGTACCTGAGGTTGTGTTTATCAATGATACCCCTATAAAGTAACTAACAATAACAATATGTATGCTGTTAGAAACTAATATATTTGGTACTGAATAATACCGTTTTACAGCCACTTCTGAGATAGTGCCATCCTTAAAAGTACTGAATTTTTCCATTGAGAATTATAGAAAATAAGATCCCCATTATATCTAATTTTTATAGCACTCTTTGAAGAAAGTCAATAAAAATTACCATATTTTTTTGTAAAAAGTATCTACATCTTACTTAATTTCTGATTTTTTTGTTGTATATTAAGCGGAGAACAATTACAAAACTCAAAATCAACCCATAATGTATTAGATATACTTATTTGGCGTGAGGGCTGTTAGTAGTTATTGGTTAACAGTTAGCAGTCAAACTTCAAGTCTCTAGTTACTGTCGCTACTAACTACTAACCACTAACAATCCTCATGAAGAATATGAAACCTCTATACTTATGAGAGTATTACATTTGTAATTGTTAAAAAGTCCGGCTTTTCTTTGTCAATTCACACATTTGTTCATCAGGGTTATCTAAAAGGAGTAGTGTGTCTATGATTGCTACACTGCTTGTAGCTTGGATTGTCTTTACAATCCTAGTTAAAGCTATGAAAACAACGGCAAATACTGCATTTATTATTGCTGTCAGCATTGTTTTATTAGAAGCAGGTTTTGGTATTAGTCCTCCAGATATTTGGAACTCTGTGATGGATTTGCCCAAATCTACGCAAACTAACCAGTGAGAAGTGACCAGTGAGCAGTGACCAGTGACCAGTGACCAGTAAGCAGTGACTAGTGAGCAGGTGTATTCACGACTATATTGTTATGAAAAAAAGAAAATACTTTCAAGCATGGGGGCTAATTCTTTACTGGTAACTGGTAACTGGTCACTGGTCACTGATTTATTGATGCAGAAAGGCGTGCCAAAACGTCCTGCACAGCAGCCGGTAACTGACGCAAGACTTTACCTCGTTCGCGATCCACTGCCACTAAAGTAACCTTTGCAGTCATATATAACTCTTGTCTATCTGGTGATTCAATTGCATAATCCCAGTTAATACGAACGCCTGTGACCTCAGCCATGCGCGTTCTAACAACTGCTGCCATACCTAATTGAATAGAACGGTGATAGCGTACTGACAGTTCTACAACTGGTAAATCGCAGCCCAATACTACAAGCTCTGCGTAATCAACCCCAATTGCTCGCAAGCATTCTACACGTGCTTCTTCCATCCAAGCTATGTAAGTACCGTGCCAAACAACACCCGTATAGTCAGTATGGTGCGGTTGAGCTCTCACAGGATATTCAAACCAATTCTCTAATTCTTGATTTGATAATTTGTCAAGAGCACTTGTGGGAGAAAGTTGTGGCTGATTTAGCTTTTCGTCTGACATTTTCAAAACTCAAAAGACTGCCTCATCTGACATAGCACAAAATTTGTACGACTTGTGCAACAGATTCTTTGAAGAAACAAGGTCAAGGGCAGAGGGCTGAAGTTTTTGGAAATCTTTGATAGCGCTGTAAGCCATAATATAGAGCGATCCCCAAGTCACAGCACGATAGTTGAAGCGAAAAGGGATCGAGCCTTTACAACAAGTTCGGGTTGGAAAGACTTTGCAGATATTACTCCTGCCACTAGTCTGGGGAATTGAGGTAATGAGAGGAAATTTTCGATTTTAGTGGCTAAATTTAGAAAACTGGCGCTAAACCTGTTAATGCTTCACTATTAGCAGCTAATAGTGACGCACCCAATTATGAATGAATGCATATTGCATTTACTTTATTGTCAAAAAAATTTGACAATAGCACGGGAAAAAATGACACGATCGCCATACCTTTGATCGGTATCGTCAATCAATTACCCTGATTATTGGGCTATATCCATCTTGATAGCTAATCGCTAATGGCTAATAGTCAATAATTGATAGCTAACCGTTTGTCAGGGAAAGCAATTAGCGATCGTCTTTGAGCTTTTTAGCAATGTTAAATTTAATAACGCTTAGCTAGAGTTTTAGTTGCTGTGGGTGGTTGCACGGGATGCTTGACAATATTGGCAAGTTCCTGTAGCTGGTTTACCGCCTCTGCGCCTTCTAGTTTCATCAATTCGCGATCGTCCCGCATCTCAGTCCATGTGATCCCGTAGTCGGAGACCAAAAATCGGATGAGGTGATTTTCTCCTAAGCTGACCATAAATGATGCACTGTTCATTTGGTCGCCACAAGTATAGCAGGATGCTGGATATCCCCGCCTCTCTAGCACGATTGCCAAAGCTTGCAGGTTCATCACTAAGTCTTGGACGAATTGCCTATGTTGTTGTGCTAATCTGAGAAACACGTCTTTCCTCCTAACACCACTATCATTTGGGTCTCTTTTATATTTTTTTTAGATTCTCTCTCCAACTGGTATTGTAAACTATCCATTACAATTCTATAGATGTAAACAGAATCCTTAATTGCTACCTAGATTAGGTTAATCTATATATTTCTGGATTGTCGTATCAAAATATTCAGTTTGCTAGTCCATAATTTCGGACAGAACAGAAAAAGTTTATATTGTCTTTATAAAGTTCTGTCAGGTAGACGAAAAGCAGGAGTAATTCGCTATTAGACTAACTTAAATTTGGCACAAGTCAATTAAAGAAAATACCGATATTTCCTTTTTATCGGCTACATTACACTAAAAATGCTACCCCTGATGCCATAAGCGCATCTTTACACCCTTCAAATTGTAAGAGATGGCAAGCTGACTTGGCAGTTATCTCACAGCAATTAGTATGACACAATATTCCAACTATCTGCTTCACGGTCTTGAAAATAGGGAGTGGGGAGTAGAGGTACTACTACTTTGCGTTAGGGATATCCAAGAAATAAATTATCCATCTTGTGGGACGGGCGTCCTCGCCCGTTCTTTATTAGTGACGGGCTAGAAGCCCGTACCACAAGAGAAAGTTGGTTACTTTTTCCTTTGGAAGTCCCTTACCTGATTTTCAAGGCAGCACGTGCATTTCTTAAAGTTTAGACTTAAAGCAAGTAGTTCTTTTCTTCCGCAGGCAACTGTCAACCTAAAGAGTAACTATTTATACAAAATTTTCATCTTCTATAATCTCAAGTGAAAAACCTGAATCGTTTGATTTAACACTGAAGATACCTAAAATCTAAAAAACTGTGTTGCCATTTCGGCAAATATTTTATACTTTGTTAGTAGTTAGTAGTTAGTAGTTAGTAGTTAGTAGTTTTTTCCCTACTCCCTACTCCCTACTCCCCACTCCCTACTCCCTAAGCATTAACCAACAACTTGCCACCAACCAAAAGCCGGACCGATAAAACGAATGGTCAACCAAGCAACGACCAAACCGCCGATTCCAAACCAGGTTAGGCGATTTGCCCATTTAACAAGAAATTCTGCTTGCGATTTGGTAACGGGTACCCAAGGTAGGATACGGGTTTCTTGACCGTATTTCTCTCCTATTAATTCTTTACGACGCTTTGCTTCACCCATAGTGTTAAAAAAGAATCAATTCTATGGCTGATAATAGCGCTTGGTTGCACCAATAGGGAGAAAAAGTTATGAGTTTTAGCAGTTCTTATCTAAAACGAAAAGACCCTGGCAGTCTTATCTCCACTACCACTGGCAAAGCCTTGCCCATCTGGATAAAAGACAACAGACGTGACAACATCAGAATCTGATGTAAATGTACGGATTTGTTCTCCCGTATTTCCATTCCAGAGTTTGATGGTTTTATCCTCACTACCACTGATTAAGGTTTGCCCATCGCGGTTGAAGGCAACAGAGTTAATCAAACTGGTGTGGCCAGCAAGAGTCCGATTAAGTTCTCCCGTACTGACATTCCACAACTTGATTGTTTTGTCGTTGCTACCAGTAGCTAGAGTTTGCCCATCAGGGCTGAAGGCAAGCGATCGCACTGAATCTTGATGTCCGCGTATAGTGCGAATGAGTATTCCTTGGGTTGAGTTCCAAAGCTTAATGGTTTTGTCTTTGCTAGCGCTAGCAATTGTTTGACCGTCAGGGCTAATAGCAACAGCAAACACTCCTTCGGTATGACCTTTAAGAGTATGGAGAGATTTACCCGTTTGCACGTTCCATACTTTAATCGTGTTATCCCAACTGCTACTAACGAGTGTTTGCCCATCTGGGCTGAAAACAACCGATCTGACATTTTTGGGATGCTCGGCCAAAGTCTGAATGAGTTTTCCTGATGACACATCCCAAAGTTTGATAGTTGCATCCTTCCCACTACTAGCTAACATCTGTCCGTTGGGACTGAAAACAACTGACAAAACTCCTTTAGAATGCCCGAATAAAGTCTCAAACTGTTTTCCGGTTTGCAAATCCCAAAGTTTAACAGTTTTGTCCTCACTAGCAGTCGCAAGTAAAGGCAAACGCCTCTTTGACATGGCATCCGGACTCACCGCAACTGACCAAACCCGGTCGGTATGACCTGTAAAGGTTTGTACAAGATGAATCTTCTGCCAATTTATGGGTTTTACTTCAATAGAAGAATTGGTCTGCCACTGATAAACCCCGAATGCAGTGCCAGAAAGCGCTACTACAGCCGCAATACCCCCAATAAGCAGTTTTGAGGGTTTGCGAACAGGAGCTTGGTTTTGAGTTTTTTTGTTATCTAGCATGGGAGACCTCTAACTTTATTATGTTATTTCCATATCCTCATAGTTCGATCGCGACTACCACTTACTAGAATGTGTCCCCAAGAACTCATCGTCATAGTCAATACCCAGTCAGAGTGCCCGGAAAGAGTTTGATACAAATTTCCCGTTTGTAAGTCCCAAATCTTAACGGTTTTATCAACACTTGCACTAGCCAGTGTTTCGCCATCAAAACCAAAGGCGACGGCAACAACGCGATCGCTATGTCCTTGAATTGTGCGGAGTAACTTGCCTGTTGTGATATCCCAAATCTTTACTGTGTTGTCCCAACTGCCACTGGCAAACTTTTGCCCATCTGGGCTAATGGCTACAGATCTGACAGCATCAGTATGATCTTCAAGCGTGCGAATTAATTTTCCGGTTTGTAGATTCCAAATCTTGATAGTTTTATCTTGGCTACCACTGACAACAGTCAGACCATCAGGTGTCAAAGCCAGAGAAAAAACTGCGCTCTTATGTCCGTTCAGAGTTTTTAAGAGTTCTCCAGTGCGGACATTCCAAATTTTAATAGTGTTATCTTGTCCTCCACTGACAAGGGTTTGACCATCACGGCTTAAGGTCAGCGACCAAACGGGTTGAGAGTGCCCCTTGAGGGTATTAAGCAGTTGACCCGTCCGAGTCTGCCAAATTTTGATAGTATTGTCCCCACTCCCACTCACCAATGTTTGTCCATCTGCACTGAGACTCACTGCTCTGACATTCTCAGAATGCGCTCTTAGCGTATGTAATAGTTTTCCAGTGACGGCTTGCCAAATTTTAATGGTTTTGTCCTCGCTACCACTTGCAAGAGTTTGTCCATCCGCACTTAAAGCAACTGACCAAACAAAACTCTCATGAGCAGCAACAACTCTTGCAAGAATGTATCCTTCTTCTTTGCCTCTTAAGGAGGTTTGTTCTTGGTTGTCCGTGGGATTGTCTTCTTTGGGTATGAGGGATTTGGGTACTAGGAAAAAGTAAAGCCCTGCGGCTGTAGCGATCGCAAGAGTTATAACTCCTAGCCCTATGGGTAGCCATTTTGCCAAAAACTGGTGCTGAGGTGTTGCTTCAATCCTTGTTACATCTGAACCTGTAGAATGACTGAATAATGGCGATCTTGATTCGATAGCAAAAGTTCGACTGGGTTGGTCAATTTTTTGTAAGTTTTGTAAGACATCGTCTACTTTTTGATAGCGTTGGCGGCGATCGGACTCCACCATTTTTTCCAATATCTCAGTCAGTTCTTGACTAATTGAAGCCCCATCGCGCCAATTTTTTATACCTGCATACGGACTATTAGGATCGATAAGAGTTTTTATTTCTTGAGCAGATAATCCACTTGCTGCTTGTATGCCAATAACTCCCACTGCATAAACATCGCTGTTAAGTTGAGGGTAACCGTAAATTTGTTCTGGGGGCATATAAGCTGGAGTGCCTACTGCCATTGTTAAATTTTGTAAACCTTCCCCATCTAGGGGTGGAATTTGTTTAACTGTACCGAAGTCGATTAAAACTAATTTATCGTCTGTTTGTCTTCTAATTAAGTTAGAAGGTTTCACATCGCGGTGAATAACTCCGTAACTGTGAACAAATTGTAAGATTTCTAAAATACTAGTTAATAAATTGGTAACCCGTTTTGAGTCCCAGGGTTGTCCCAAAATTAGCTCATGGGTGAGCGTGTGTCCGGCAATGTACTCTTGAACTAGATAAAATTCTTTGTCTTCTTCAAAATACGCTAGTAATTGTGGAATTTGGTCATGTAAACCCAATCTTTCCAAAATTTCCGCTTCATTTTTAAACCAAAGCTGAATCTTTGGCATCAATTCTGGGTTTTGTTTTGTTGGTCGTAGTTGCTTGACGACACAGACAGGATGACCGGGACGGTGGGTGTCGTTAGCAAGATAAGTTTGCCCAAATCCTCCTTGTGCTAAAACTTGAATAATTTGATAGCGACCACCCAAAAGTTGACCGTTCATAAACTTTTATGCACCGAATTTACATATTTGGCGTGAAATTGTTAGTAGTTAGTGGTTAGTAATTAGTGATAACGATCGCTGGTCGCTGGTCACTGGTCACTGGTCACTGGTTATTGGTGTGAAACTGAATTTACAAGCATTTTACCTACTAACTACTAACTACTAACAGCCTTCATAAAGCATAATTCCCGATCTTCCTCAAGCCGAGTCTTCCTCTTGGGTGGGGGAGAACAAGCTGGGGTCAAGATAATTTATTCGTGCTAAAGGGCTGAGGGCAGCCAAAACTTGAGCGCCGTAGCTTCTAAGAATGACACGAGTATCTAGCAGGGCGACAACACCTTTGCTTTCTCGCACGGGGGCAATAGCCCGTTGCAATTCATTCAACGCAGAGGGTAACAAGTACAGGCGGAACCAATCCTGATGCGATCGCTTGTAGTATGACACTCTTCCTGCCACTAAAGGATGTTCTAGGGATGGCAGGGGTAAAGTCGAGACAACCAAGAGTTGAGGGGCTGGTAAAACTTTTTGATGTTCGCGCCAGAATTCCCAGCCCGTCACCAAAATACCTTTCTCATCCAAACATGTTTTTTCTACCTGCACTCGCGAACCGAACTCAGCCGCCAGAATAGCACCCACTTGAGCTTTTAGTGGTACATCCCCCACGATCACAACAGTCAAACCGGGGGCTGTAGCGCTGAGACACACCAAAGTTCGCACTTTATGAATAAATGCTGCCTGAAATTCTGGCGTGTTAGGTAGGGGGAACTGGTAAGGTACATACAATTGGATGGCTTCTGTTTGGCTATCCGATGAAAACTTCAAACAAGTCAAATCACCCAAGCCCAATCGGGCGCGGAATAGAGGTGCTTCCGTTTCCGATTCTAAGGCAGTCCCAATGAGCACAACAGGTTGCCGTTGCCAAATTGTCTCGAGTCTCGTGCTTAATTGAATCGGAGCGCAGTGTAAAGAAAACAAACCCGGCCGGCGAGCAATAGTTGCCCAAAGGAGGGGAGGGTAGAGGAGAGGGGGAGGGGGGGAGAGGG
>NZ_KQ976354.1:9091332-9253240 GCF_000346485.2 Scytonema hofmannii PCC 7110 | reverse complement strand
GGGAGGGTTGCTATATCCAATGCTCCATACAAACGGCTCAAAATTTCTTCTTCAGCTAAGGTCAGGAGATAACACTCGTAAGGGTTAGCTGGATGCTGAAACAGTTCGTGGGTAAGTTGTATCCGAGAAGCACGAATTGTTTCTGCTTGGCTTGGGTAAGCAAGCATGAGTTCATCCCAGTCATGTGCTTCCAAACTGACTGCCATCTGTTGGCATGCCCAATCTTCTAAATCGTCTACCCCATCAATAATTGTGGGAATACCAGGTGGAAAATTCTTATCTGAGATTAGTTGCCCTTTTAACCAAGCCTCAGGCGAAATTAGGAGTAGCCCTTGGAAGTCGTAGTCCGGCCAAGTGTCCCCTGTTCTGATTGGTTTATTGACTTGCAACCACTGCTGCAAGCGGGGTATTTCCACCCGCAACAAACGTTGCTGTACAGATTGGGTGGCAACAATAATCACCGAACCGGGCCACATCAAAGCCGAGGCAACAAAACTCGTGCGATATCGCCCTTGATAGCCACTCATTGCCCCCACTTGAATGAGAGCACTCCGACCGAGACGCAACGCGCGTGCCACCAACCGTGCCATCGTCAAATGATGAGGCCACGAAGGGAACCCCGCCTGCGATCGCAGGAAGTTATGTAGTGATAAATGAACTTCTGCCTCAATCACTCGCTTTCAATCCCCTACAAATTCATTTTTTACTTGCAATAGCCCCATAAAAATCCATTATGTTGTTAATTGCTAATAGTTAGTGGTTAGTGGTTAGTCGTTAGTAGCTTGCTATATTAACAACTAACAACTAACAACTAACCCTTAAGTTATGCCAACTTATACAGGAATTTCTAGTGAAGCTTTTAAACACCCCCTAGACCGCCAAGCCGAGGAAGCCCTACGTAGTTTACCGGGGTTTGATTTTATCGCCCGGAAATTTGTGGAATTTTTTGTTGAGCGCCCTCAGTTAGTTTATCCAATGGGTAACACCATCCAAGTTGGGCCTCGTCAATACTCCACTATTTACCATATGTTTCACCGAATGCGTGCGGGATTTAGATATTTATCCAGAACCAACACTGTTTGCCCTTACAAAATCCCCAAGCGAATAGCTACGCGCTGGGGCAAGAGCATCCTTATATAGTCATAAATACAGGGATTTTAGACTTGCTAAGCGAAGCCGAAATCAGGGCGGTGTTAGCCCATGAACTGGGGCATATCAAATGTGGTCATACTATTTTAATTCAAATGGCGATATGGGCGATGAGTGCTGCATCTGTCATTGGAGAATTAACCTTATGCATAGGTAACGTGTTGAGTCAAGGGTTGATTTACGCTTTTTATGAATGGCGGCGTAAAGCCGAGTTATCCGCAGACCGGGCGGCTTTGTTGGTAATGGATGACTTGAACCCAGTGATGACTTCGATGATGAAAGTTTCTGGGGGCAGTCTTAAATATGCTAACGAATGCAGCCTACAAGAGTTTATCCGTCAGTCAGAGGATTATCAAGCACTTGACGCGGATGGATTAAATCAAATTTACAAATTTTTGCTTTACAATGGAGGTCGAGGTTTATTTTTGACCCATCCTTTTGCAGTCGAACGCGTGCATTATTTGCGACAGTGGTCAGAATCAGAGGAATATCGGCAGATTAAGAGGGGGAATTATCAACGTTCTGCTGCATATGGTGCAGTCAACGTAGAAGCACAAACCGCTCAACAAGGAGAGGTAGAAACTTTGCGTCGGCAAATTGAAGAATTACAAAGAGAAATTGACAGAATGAGAAGATCTGATTCTGGTAATTAGGTGAGGTTTAGTTTTTGTCGTGGATTTCAGGGCGAGTTTTTGTTATGAATATCAGGGCGGGGGGGGGGCCCACCCCACGAGAATATAAATTTGTAGGATGGGCGTCTCGCCCGTCCGTTTACCTAAGCGCTTGTTTCTCGGCTTACCCTAACTCCATAGATTATGCAGTTGCAGAAAAGTGAAAATCTGCTATCAGTGGCAGCTCGACAAGAGGATGTTGCGATAATCTTTTAGAGAAAAACAGAATTTCTAAATTCTCAATCTCACCAGTCGTAGGATTAAGACGAGCAAGGACACCATAGTCGATTTCAGCTGGTTCCTGTTCTGGGTAAGGAGGGCGCTTGTTAATGTACAAGATGTCGTCAGAACTATCGTATTCAAACCGTAACTTCCCTTGCATAGAGTGTCTCTTGGTTAATTTTTTAGGTGAAGACAGCGATCGCGAAGCGCAAGCCGCACAAGCGTGCTTATCGCAAGCAACAAGAGTGTTTTTGTTTCCCGTAGTGGTGAGTCGCGCAACTGTCTACTCTCACTTAATAAACAGTAAACCCTTACATTCCATGAGCGCAGTTAGTCAACAACTGTTTTTTGCTCACTACTTCATGATTTTTAGTCCAACACGGTCACAATTCTTCTTACAGCGAACATAATTAAGTAGGTAAGTGGAGATAAAAGAATTTATCTGAAAAAATGTAAAAATAGCTGAAACCCTTACACTTGAACAATGATAAATGACGATCTTAACAAGCTAGCTTTATTTGTGACGACCTACTTATAATTAAATCTTGCCCTAATTAGTTCGTTAATTATGTTCGAAGAAGATATTCGTGCCACGCGACTAGAGAAAGTAGAACAACTGAGACAGCTAGGCATGAATCCCTATGCCTATCATGGGGAATTAACTCATCATGCTGCTGAACTACAGGAAAAATTTGCTGATTTGCCTAACGGGGAAGAAGTTGATGTTGAAGTTGCTGTAGCTGGACGCATTATGGCGCGTCGTGTTTTTGGCAAACTAGCTTTCTTCACTTTGCAAGATGAAACAGGTACAATTCAGCTTTACTTGGAAAAAAAGCGCATTGAAGAAGGTATGGCAGATTTTGCCGATGCTTTCGATAATTTGAAGCAACTCACAGATGTCGGTGATATTTTGGGAGCGAAAGGAACAATCAAGCGGACTGAAAAGGGCGAGTTATCTGTATACGTAAAAAAATATACTATTCTTACTAAATCCCTTCTGCCCTTACCTGATAAATGGCATGGGTTGACGGATGTTGCTAAACGATACCGCCAGCGTTATATTGATTTAATTGTTAACCCTGAAGTTCGGCAAACATTCCGCCGTCGCGCTCTCATTACTGCGGGTATTCGGCGCTACTTGGAACAGCGTGATTTTATTGAAATTGAAACTCCGGTTTTGCAATCGGAAGCAGGGGGTGCAGATGCGCGTCCGTTCATTACTTACCACAACACTTTAGAGATAGAGTTGTACCTGCGAATTGCCACAGAACTCCATCTTAAGCGTTTGATTGTAGGTGGTTTTGAAAAAGTGTTTGAACTGGGGCGGATTTTCCGCAACGAAGGAATTTCTACCCGCCACAATCCTGAATTTACCTCAATTGAAATTTACCAAGCTTATGTCGATTACAACGACATGATGGCACTAACGGAAGATATTATTACCACCGTTGCCAAAGAAGTTCTCGGCACGCTCGAAATTAGCTACCAAGGTACACCAGTGGATTTGACTCCACCCTGGCGACGTGCGACTATGCACGAGTTGGTAAAGGAATATACGGGATTGGATTTCAACTCGTTCCAAACTTTGGCAGAGGCAAAAGAAGCAAGTAAAAATGCTGGTATTGAAGGTATAGAAGATTGCTCTTCAATTGGCAAAATTCTGAATGAAGCCTTCGAGCAAAAGGTAGAAGAAAACTTAATCCAGCCGACTTTTGTTACCGATTATCCTGTGGAAATTTCGCCACTGGCAAAACCCCATCGTTCCAAACCCAGTCTTGTGGAACGTTTTGAGTTATTCATCGTTGGGCGGGAAACTGCCAACAGTTTTTCCGAGTTGACTGACCCCATCGACCAAAGACAGCGTTTGGAAGCCCAAGCTGAACGCAAAGCTGCTGGTGACTTGGAAGCACAAGGAGTAGATGAAGATTTCTTAACGGCACTGGAATATGGTATGCCCCCTACTGGTGGATTGGGAATAGGGATTGACCGCTTGGTGATGTTGCTGACAGACTGCGCCAGTATTCGGGATGCGATCGCATTTCCATTACTAAAACCGGAGAAATCTCAGGAATCTGAGGAACCCAATACTTAAGAATAAGGTGCGTTACAGCTATGTTGTAGCGGAGTGTTACAGTAGTTTTCAAGTCAATAAACCACAGCATTTTCTCGTGGTACGGGCGTTCCCGCCCGTACTGGATGAGAGGACAGGCGAGGACGCCCACCCCACTCCATGTGGTCTATTAATCTAAAAACGGCTGTAAATTTAGGGTTTGTAATAAGCTGTCAATCTAAAATCTAAAATTTTAAATTTTACACTTCACTTTATTTTTAGAGTAAGATTCCTGAAAAAATTGAATCATGAGTCATGAAAAATTAACTGACCATCAGCAGAGATTAGAAAAAATTCTGCAAGCTGTAGAAACAGCGCAAAAATTACAGGATGATATTCTGAAGTACGGACTTGATGCTGCGTCCTTATATGTTGAGGATGTAGATGGAGGTTGGTGGGAAACATGGGGAGAAGGACAAAGAACCTGCACGAACTAGACTGCGGGAATTGCAGCCGAGAGAAACACTATGAGCAAGTATAATTTTCAAGCTTGGTTGCAGCAAAAGATAAGCGACGAGCCAGAAGTGGTTCTAGCAGGAAAACTAGAATACTTACGCCTCTACCTGACGTACCAGTGTCAACTGCACAAAAAGCTGAAGATGAGGGAATGAGCGTGCGTCAATATGTCCATGCAGCTATTGAGAACTACTCACCAAAAAGTAATGGTGTGAGAGAAGCGCCATAAAGTGGAATAAATCAAAATGGCAAAATAAGGGCTGACTCAGGTAAGTTAAAAATCTTTTAATTTGTACACCTAAGTTAAATAAAAATCTTGTGGGTTGGGCGTCTCGCCCGACTTCTCTAGCATGAACGGGCGGGGACGCCCGTTCCACAAGAAACTGCTGTGTTTCATTTCCACAAGAAACTGCTGTGTTTCATTTCCACAAGAAACTGCTGTGTTTCATTTCACAAGAAACTGCTGTGTTTCATTTCTACAAGAAAATTCTGTGTTTCATTGACTGAAAAATTGCTGTAACCAAAAGAAAATGTAAAAGGGTGCGTTACATTTGACAAATGGCACCCAACAAACCTGTATATTTTATATTTAAGTACGATTCACATTACGGGATATAGAATATTACATGGTTTGAGGTAGAACATCTGTTGCAAGCAAAAGAGATAAAAGATAGACTAAAAGCACTCCTCAAAGAAGCATCTTCCATCGATTCTAACTTAGCGAAAAGATTAGATGAGGTAAATCGCTGGGTTAAAGATGTAAAGCTGGGGTCGCTGACATCTAAGAAATTTGTCATGTTTTTTCTTCAACAAATCATACGGGATGCTCAAATTTGGTTAGACATCAAATCGCAAACCTCAGAAGAAGAACGACAATTGTATTATCAGCAAATGACTGCAACTGAGAGATATTGGTATAGTTATTTATTTCCCAAATGGCTGGAGCAAAGTGATTCAAAGTTCTTAATCTGGAAACAAAAACTGATGGCTGGCGAGTTTAGTCAAGCAGATACCACGCTTTTGCAATCTATAGCTACTGAAGTCGTCCGGCGTGAAGGAACTTTTTGGCAGTGCTATATTGTAGATTTGTCAATGGCAACTGATATAATTGTGAGTAACAAGCAGCAAAAGCCACTTTGCAGCCAAATTACCAGTCTTTCTAATGAATTCTCTCAAGAAAAGTACGATGATTGGAAAAATACTCTACAACACTGGGGTATAGATAGAGGGCTTTTCTTAAGTTACAATCCCAATACAATTGATGGTATAAATCAGATAGTTAACGTAGTGCTATATAACAGCGATCATCTTAAAATCAGCGTTTATTTAAAATTAAATTTATAGTCGAAAATCTGTTACATTTACTCTTTTTTAGAAAAAAGCATTATTAACTAAAGTTTAGTCATTATGGTGAAAGAAACATCTTCTGAAGGTCAAGTGAGATTCACAACATTCCTGCAACATTTAGAGGAAGCCAGACAATTACAGCTTGATTGGATGACTTATGGTATTGACTGCGTAGACTTGTATGTTGAGGATGTGGATGGAGATTGGTTGGAAAAGTGGGGAGAAGAAGGTGAAGACGAAGAGGTCCAGCGCCAGAAAATTGTGGCGGCGATCGCTGGATTTCTGGAAAGCAATGATTGGGTAGCTGTTAGGATACGCAAGCAATTCAACGATGAATCCAAGTCTCTAGCAGAAGTTGCGATTGAGTTAGAGAAATGTTTAAGTATTCTTGAACCTCATGAAAGACTTTTTGCTGTCAAGAAAGTCTTAGCTGACGGAATCAAAACTACTGATAATGATTTGTATGCTGGTCTTGAGTATAACGACTTCGAGTTACTGGATTTAGCAGAGGAATTGCTGGAAAAATTTGCAGAAAATTTCAGGTGGGTGTATGGATCGAATTAAGGTTGGTTGTTAGTTGTTGGTTGTTCTGCTAGCTACTAATCACTGTACGGGCGCAATGCCTTGCGCCCCTACTCTCTAACGACTGTACGGGCGCAATGCCTTGCGCCCCTACTAACCTCTAACCACTAACCAAATCAATTTGCCACTTCAGCCATCTCGATAATGCGCCCTTCGTAATCCTTAACTAAAAAGTTGAGAGGTTTTTGATTGCGGATTTTAAATTTCAAACCACGGGTTTCGACTCGCATTAAAATCATTTCCAGGCAGTCTCGATCGAAGCAAACGTGGCGCTGCTGATTTTTAGTGCCTACACTCGCTCCAGTGATGACGTGCAATTGAGTATTTTTCTTGATCTGATACCATAGCCCATCACTGGCATTTGTCATTCTACTACCAGCTAAGGATGGGCTGCTAGATAGATACAACGGATCGACTCCTGTTGCACCAATGGTTTGCTCGTAGTTGTAGTAGTAGTGCAAAGGAACTTCTGCTGCTGGTAAATCGAGCAGCCCTTCGTACAACTGTCTTGCAATTTCTAAATCGGACACCATCACAGTATGCACTTTTGGGGCGCTGGTGAGAAACATCCACATGGCACCAGCATATGCAGCTAGTAGCATCACCATTATGCCCTGGGTGGAAAATAAGGTGTCTAAGGGTAGTCCGGGCAGAAACGAGCCGATGGTGTGAGGAATAAGCAGGGACTGTAACACGTTGGCTATTATAATCATGAATACGTTTGGGACTGTATAAGGATATCCGCTTTCTAACGTTTGTAGATGTAGGACTTTGGTTAAATTTGTATTTCTAATGTATCAATTACGATACATTCTAACTGTTCAGCTTTAATAGACTGACAGCAGGATATTATTGCCGTTAACAACAAGATTGCCACTTTTACATTAATTCTAGCAACATACTTTTATCTCAATGGTACAAATACCTTATTTTACTGAAGCCAATCATCCATTGGTCAAATCGCTCTTTCATCAAAGCGACCAGGAACTACTAACTCAGTTTCAACAAAACCCGGATGCGGGGAAATACTTTACAGCAGTTTTTTGTCGGTACACTCCTATAGTTTATACTTTGATTCGGCATTCCGCCCGCTCGCCCGTGCAAGCAGATTATTTGTTTGCTCTCACCTGGCGGCACATCTATCACGAACTTCGGGGCTTGGATTTAAACACCGGGCCCTCTGCTAGGGAGGGTCTGACCTTACAAAACTGGTTGATTAACATGACTGCATTCTGTATTAACGAGATTCAATTACCACCTACCGAAGCAATTCATTATTCTCTTAAAACCACTTCTCCGCCACTTTGGTGTTACGTGGAACAAGCTTTAGATCGGTTACCACCTATGTTGCGATTGATCGTGGTCATGGCTCAAACGTTTCACTGGAGCGAAACAAGAATTGCTGCTTACCTACAAGCGGAAGGGGAGGCGATCGCTCCCATTGAGGTAGCAAATTTTCTCCAGGAAGGTTATCGTATGTTAGAGGAAAAATTACCAACAGATATACGCGCTATCTACCTAGGTGAAAATTTTCTTCAGCCTGGAGTAGCGTAAATTTACGTAATAACGTGTTATTAGGTTGGTAAATTTTAAATTTCTTGTTAAACCGTTTACTTAAAACCGTAATAGCACGGAAAAATTTATGAAAAGAGGGTGTTTATTCCCAAGGGCAAACTATATTTTGCTGTTGGTCATCTTGCTGTACCCATTGGCTGCAAGTGCAGGCGACATCACCGAACAACTCCACCGTCCCGTCAATCGTTCGATGGTGCAAGAAGCGACCACTCAAGCAGATGAGTTGCAGCAACAAGGAGAACAAAAGTACCAACAAGGACATTCGGACAAAGCTGTTGAGTCTTGGTTAAAAGCACTAGAGCTTTACCACTCAATCGGTGACCTCAAAGCACAAGGTCTGACTTACGATGCTCTGAGCAGGGGTTACGTGCAATTGGGTCTTTACAAAGAAGCAGAAGATGCGATGCGTCGGCGATTAGCGATCGCTCGCGATATAAAAGACTTCCAAGGTCAGATTTTTGGCTTGAATAACATTGGCAGTTTACTTCTACGAAAAGGAGAAAATAAAGCTGCTTTCCAAACCTTGACAGAAGCCGTAGAAATTGCCACCCAGCTAAAGAATATAGAAGGTCAAGGGCTATCTTTAAATAGTTTGGGTTTGGCAACTGCAAGACTGGGAGAATACAACAAAGCCGTCAAACTTTACGAAAAAGCGTTGAATTACCGCCGTCAACTCAACGATGTCATTGGTCAAGCCAACACCCTAAATAATCTCGGTGATGCTTACTCAGCAGCCAATGATTATCGAGGTACCATTGGCGCTTACGGTGAAGCACTGGGGTTGGCTAGAATAGCAGGCGATCGCGCTAATCAGTTACGGGCGATTGATGGTTTAGTTATTGCCCATGGTAGTGTTGGACGTTACGAACGAGCCTTAGACTTACTAGAAAAGAGATTGACACTAGCCAAAGAATTAAACAGTCGGCGAGAAGAATTAAAGTCATTTGAGGCGTATGCTCAGTTATACGAACAAATGGGCGACCTTCCAACCGCTCGCAATTTTTACGAGAGAGCAGTTATCCTGGCGAGGAATCTTGATGAAAACAAGTTGGAAGTACAACTGCTTGATAAAATGAGACAGCTTCAACGTAAAAAAGAATAGTTAGTGGATAGTGGATAGTGGTTAGTGGTTGGTAGTTGGTGTTTATTTGTCTTTCGATTAACAACTAACAACTAACAACTAACAACTAACAACTAACAACTAACAACTAACCCTTAATTCAAATAAACCTGTCCGCTTTGTTGAATTCTAATGACGCCCTGCTCGTTACTGGGATTTGTCTGCTCATCTAAAGAAAACTCAATCATTCCTGGTTTAGTAGAAACTGGAATCACTTGGACAAAGCCGTTATCTTGTCGAACGGTAGAAATAGTTACGGGTACTGGTAAGTTTTGCAAAACAACTTCTTGTCCTCCACTGAGAACACGCCGTTCTGTGTGTCCAATGACTTCATAATTAATGGCGGCGTTTGTATCGTTCTTGATTCTTACAGAGACTTGTCCGTTTGTAGGTGTGACTGAAGCGATAGGAGATTGTTGCTGATTAGGTAATGGTGGTGCAATCACAGAAACTTGTCCCTGCTGTCTGCCAGAATAATTTTGATTTCCGTCAGATGGTGCTTCACCGCCAACACCCATTCTTATTTGTTCTTCAGTTGGGTCACTTGGGACAACTCCTGTAGGAAGACCGCCTTGAGACGACTGTTGTCGAGTTATTGCGTTTGGTGGACATCCTTGAGGAACCAAAACTCTACTATTGTGAGGTTCTTCGTAGAAAATGCTAGGACAGGGGTTAACATTAGAATTGGGTTTTGGTTGAGGTTGTTGGAGTTGTTGAGCTAGTGCGGTTTGAGGAATAGAGGACAAACCAATGAGTAATCCTCCACAAATAGCACCAAAAAAAGCAGCCGATTTGTTAAGTAATTGATATGACTGATTCACGCTTACCTCCTGGTAAATTTTTGACTCGAATTGTAGGAAAAATTTTCTAAAAATTATCTTATTTGATAAAGATATACGATAAAATACTTGCCTTGGCGATTATAAATCGCGGCTATACAGACGAAACCCACCTACGTGGGTTTTAGGAACCTCTTACATAAAGTGTTTGTTAATTTAATACAAAGATAACAATTTCTAATGATTTAGAACTCTTACTATAGATATGAAAAGAACTATAAGCTTAAACTAATCTTTCTATCGTAAGTCAGAATATCTTAAATAATCTACCCCCCTTATAAAGCTACGGTCTACACCGTAGCCTTATAAAGGTTTTGTCAAGTCGGCTGACAATCTCAGCGTTCACAGTGCATTGTAGACAAGGGTTTCAAGATTGTAAAGAAAGATGTGACCAATGTATAGCCTTTCCAAGGTCTGGGTTAGGGTGGGGTAAAACTGCTCAAACCTTGGTCTATTAGCCATTAGCAATTAAGCCTTTTCCCAAAGCTGACGAACATAGTCAGGTAACCAAGTGGCAATTTCCTGAATTCTTTCTTGTGATAATTCGTCTTTGGTAGCAGAAAATACGGCTTTGACAACCAGTTCGCGGTCTACATTAGCTTGCAATCCACCTTCATTTGCAACTCTGAATAAAAAGCGGTCAGAGTCAATTTTGAAAATACCAGGACCTTGCCAAGGTGGACGAACACGGCTGAGGAAGCCTACAATAGGATTGGTATCTTTCCACAGTTCTGCAATTTCCATTTGCAGAGATTTATCGTCAGTCATTTCAGCAGGTTTGTGTAGTTCTTCTGCAACTCGGTCAGCCGCTTCTGTTGTCATCAAGTCACGCATCACTCGATAAACAACTTCTGTTACATCTCTAGCATCAAAGATGTCTTCAAGGTTACCCTTCAGCATGACCTTTTCCAAAAAAGGTAGATCTTTGGTGGCAATCGAAACTGCAGGTCCTTCTTTTAATGCTTTGGGAGGATTTGCCTCCATCTTTTCTAACATTTTCTGACCTTTCTGTGTCAGTTCTGCCTTTTTAAAGGTGATTAAATGAGGTAGAGGACCATCTGCTGCACCAAAAGTATTGGCGATTCTGAAATCAACTTCTTTGGGATTGACTAAATCGGGAACATCTTCCTGATTGCCGTAAGCATTGCCTGTAAATTCAGCATTGATATACTGCATTTGATTTAGGTAATCCAAATGACCTAAAAGATCCGTTGGAGTCATTTGTCTCCCTGCTAAGTCGGTTTCAGTGAATTCCACTTCGTGCATTCCCTGACCGCTTTCTTGTATTTTTTTTAGTACAATATAAGCAACATCTTCTCGAATGGATATTGTCATCTAACCCTCCTTCATGCATTGTCTTTAAGGCATTGAATTTGAAGTCATTTTTGCCAAAAATAAACTAGCAGTTTGCAAAACTACTTGGAAAGTCAACGAGAATCTCAAAGTAGTTGTACAAAACTGCTATATGTTGAATTTATGGCTTACTTCATCAAGCATTGCCATTAAATTAGTAGGTAATGCGATCGCTCTACATCTGTCACAAGAAACACCCCTTTATCTGTCAGGGGTCGCATTTAATCAGTGACCAGTGACCAGTGACCAGTGACCAGTGATCAGTGATCAGTGACCAGTGACCAGTGACCACTAACAACTAACAACTAACAACTAACAACTAACCACTAACTCTCAAGAGTTATAGGTAAAGTTACTATAACGGTAGTGCCTATACCTTGTGTACTCTCCACTTGAATGTGACCTTGATGGTTTTGGACAATTGCTTGAGCAATAGCTAGCCCCAAACCAGAACCCGTTGAATTTTGCGATCGCGTGCTTCCTGTCGTGTGGGTACGCGCCGGATCGACTCGGTAAAATCGATCAAAGAGGCGGGATATTGCTTCTGCAGGAATACCAACCCCGGTATCGCTCACCTTGATTTGTAGATAGGCGTTGCTATGACGTAACCCAGAAACACGATTTGTTGCTTCTATGCGTGTCAGGGCAACCTTTACTTGTCCATTGGGTAAAGTGTACTGCAAGGCGTTGCCAATTAGATTTGTAAATAACCGCACTAATTGATCCCAATTTCCAACCATAGTAAACCAATTATCTAGTAACTCATGGTGAGTTTGTGAAGCAGGTGGGTCAGTTAATTCTAGAGTTAAAGTTATATTTTTTTCTGTAGCTAACAGTTGTTGTTCTTCAACGACCTCTATCAACAAAGCATCAAGAGGACAAGGGGAAAAAATTTCTTTGCTGATACCGCTATCTTGCCTTGCAAGAAATAGCAGATCGTTTACTAATTTACCCAAACGCTGTGTGAGTCGTTCCACAACTTTTAATTGTTGTTTGTACTGAAAGGGAGTTACACCTTCTGTTTCTGCTAATTCCAAATCAGCAAGGGCAACTTGGACGTTAGTTTGAATTAAGGTAATCGGGCTTCTCAGTTCGTGAGAAGCATCAGCCGTAAACTGTTTGAGGCGTTGATAGGACTCGCGCACTGGTTCCATGGCTTTACCTGAAAGAAACCAACCACTGGCTGCAACAGAAATGACCATTAATCCGGTACCCAGTGCTAAGTCAAAAATCAACTGATGACTGGGTTTGGTGACTTCAAACCAGGGATGACTCACACGCAAATATCCCAAGACTTGCCGACCAATTTGCACTCGTTCTGTGACTTGTCGAAGTAGGAGGGGAGGGGGAGAGGGAGAGGGGGGGAGTGTCTGAGTGAGGGAGTGAGGGGGGGAGGGGGAAATTGCTAGCTTGTCCTCTTTTCTTATAACTTTGACAGTCTCACCTGTCATATTGGGGTGTAGTGGAATATTCTTGGGGTGTAGTGGAATATTCAGGGGTTGCGATAAAGTAGACCAAAGGAGTTCACCTGTGGGGCTAAACCACTCTAGGTCAATGCGATCGTCTTCTACTGTGTCAGAGTTGTTGCGAAAACTGGCTTCTATATTAACGCGAAATTGATTTGAGTCTGAGTTGACTGGTTCAATGACTAGCGATCGCTCTACAACTTCCACCACATGATTTAAGGTATCGTCCATCCGTTCAATTAAGGTATTGCGGACGTACAAATACACTCCACTTGCAAACAGCAGCAGAAGTACAGCGGTAATAGCGGTATACCAAAGGGCAAGACGGCGACGAGTGACTTGAAACATAATGTTAGTGGTTATTGGTTAGTAGGGGCGCAAGGCATTGCGCCCGTACAGTGGTTAGCAATGCCTTGCGCCCGTACAGTGTTTAGTGGTAGGAGTATTGGTCTCTGTACTGCCACAACTGTCATTCATTAACAGTTTCAAGTAATTTGCCTTATTGTTAGTAGTTCTGTGGTTGTCAAACTGCTGCTTAGATCGGGGTTTAAGAGCATTCTTAGACTTATGTAAACATCCTAATGTTCCCTAATTTTTATAGTAAAACTTAATTATTCAACACTTAAGTAACATTACGGAATTATTTGGACACTGTACCCTAAAGAATTCCATATTCTTACTGAAGTTGACTTTGAGTTCAAAAGGTTAAAGTCTTCTTGTAAAGCTGCTTGGAAGGTGTTTCAACAATAGCTTACCACTCAATCAATGTTCAATTTTGAATCATGATATGTTCTTGTCACTTTATGGGTAGTCTAAACAATAGAAAACACTAAAGGCACAACATTTCAGATTTGATTTTTGAATTTAGTTTGTAGCAATAAGCAAATTGACTGAACCTACAAATTCATAAATTAGAGAATGATGGTCTAAAAAATGCGTTTTCTGGGTATTCAGTCAAATACTATGGCAAAATTGTCAAAACTTTCAGATCTGGGAAAAGAAATTTCCCAAATCTTATAGCCAAAATACAGTAATGCTTTTAGTGGGCTTCCTAGCATTTTTCAAGACTTATTGAAAAGCCTTCTACATTGTCTCGTTCATTTGAGTCACAACCTACTACATTTTATCGATAAGCAACAACATAGCCCTAGAGAAAAATAGAGTAGACGCTAACCTTAGCAAACTGTTCTTAAATGACAGTACGAGACGTAGTGACAGAATTTAAGTTTTTCAAGTAGGAGGTGAAGTATAAGGCTTTTGTAAATAATCTTCTAATTTCATTCTTCAATCCACTCTCGGGCTTACCAGGGAATTTCTATTAAACAGTCATTATTAAAATCCAATTTATTTGGATGTGTAAGGAAACGAGAGTTCATCAAACTTACAAAATTGACAAAATCTACCGCGAGGAGCAAACTTTAAAATGAAAAAAGTTCTAGCCATTCTAACTTCTGCTGTTGCTTTGGGAAGCGCTATTTTTGCCGCACCAGCCAATGCTGTTAACCAAGACGTAAATGTTGAAATTACCATTCAACCAACAATGTACTTGCGTACTTTCCAAAACGTTAAGTTGCAGGTTACTCAGGGAGACTTAGGCGCACAGGACAAAGATTTCAACTCTACTCCAGATACAGATGGTAACACTCTGATTGACCAAACTAAGCCAAATATTACTGCAGGTACCAACCTTTCAGCAGTTGTAAAAAATGTCAAGGAACTATTTGCCGTTTGGTCGAATAGCTCAACAGGGGTAAATGTCACTGTTACACCTGTAACAAAGGTACTTACCAACACTGTGGATGGTACAGCTGCCACTTTGACCAGTTCTACTGCAGTTATCAACACCACTGGTAACCCCACTCTAACTAAAGCTTTGGTTGGAGGCGCTAACCTTACATTTGATTTATCACAAGCTAACCAATCAGGCACTTACAAGGGAGGCGTTATTAGGGTAGAAGCGTTAGCTAAACCTTAATCTCACTTGAGTGAATTTGTGGTAATTTCTGGTGCAGGTGTTTTGTCTGCTTTCTATAACAAGCAGGTCAAAAGTCATCTCGGAATAAGGATTTGAAAAAAAGCACAAATGCAACCAGGAATTTAGGCATTGGACTTGTAGTTGCGCTCAAGCGCAACTACGAATTCTTCCCAAAATAAAAATTTCCAGTCCAAACCAGAATTCAGTCTATCAACTTTTGTGCGAAAAATCTGCATTTATGTTCAGTTTTAAAACAATGAACCGCCAACGCAATGTTAAACAGTGCTTGGCTGTAATCGTGGGACTTTTGACCTTTCCACAGCTTTCAGCCTTGGCACAAACAACTCAACCACAAGAGCCACAACAACTTTACGAGCTAACAGTTTCTCCAGATAAAATTATTCCTTCACTCCAGGAAATGGAAATATTGATGAATAAGCAGGTTTATGTAATGGATGGGCAAGATTTACTTGCTCCACCGTTACCATATAATGCATCCATTACTCGCAATTTACCTCAATTTTGGAGAATGAAAGTCAAACAAGAGGATTTACCGGTAGAAGGAAAATATGAAATAACAGGTAATAATGGTACGTTAAATCCATTCAATAATGTTAAAATCAACCCCTTAGATGTAGTTACATTATCTAAAGATCCAAGTAACAATACGGCTATTGTACAGGGAGGTTTTAGTTTAGAATTTACTAATTTTTCAAACTATGGCAATCAAAGTCAATATTCTGGAAAACTAACCATTTGTGTAAAACGCAAGGACAGCGCTACCTGCCTGTAAAAGTGTGTTATCAGTAAATCTTGAATAGACTTCCTGCAAAATATATGCTGGGGTGATGGAAAATTGCCAATGGTTTTGTATGAAAACAGACAACTATTGACTTATGCAATAGATTGAATATTGGAAATATTGTATTTGGTGTAAGAAAAATTAAAAATTAATTATGTTAAAAAAGACTACAAGTATAGCACTTAGTTTAATTGGAACATTTCTCTTGGGAATGCCCAGTGCCAGACCCGTCGAAATTGGTGTGAGTCCACCTCGTTTAGAAGTTGAAATCAACGGCAAAACGCGCACTCAATCTATCAATGTTATTAACTTATCTAACAAACCAGTTGAGCTAAAAGCTTCTCTTGGTACTTGGACACTAGGTGAAGATAATAAACTGCAAGAAATACCATCTAGCGAGCAATCTTTAGATCAATGGATTGTGTTTACGCCTCCTAGATTTACCATCCCACCAGGTCGTGCTCAGACGATACGCTTTGCCATTCGTCCTAAAGTTAAGCCCACTCCCGGCGAACACCGTGCTGTACTGTATCTAGAAGAAATTCCATCCAACAGTCAAGACTCCCAGGCTGTTACTACCATTGCCCGCATAGGTGTTGTTATTTATGGTTACTCAGGAGATATCAAAAAGGTTGGTGTTCTCAACGCTTTAACTGTTGATTCTAAACCAAATGCTCTTAGAGCAGTGTTTGATGTTTCCAGTCAGGGTAACGCTCATGTTAGGGTAAAGGGTCAGTATGCAATTTGGTCTGCTGCTAAATATCCTGGGGCTTCAACTACCCAGTCTTTGCCTTATTCAAGTATTACTCAGGCAAAATTTCCGTCAAATGTCGTAGATGCAGGCGTTTTAGATGTAACTCCCGTTTTGGCAGGTACCCGGCGTCAAGTTGTCATGCCAATAACCAAAAAGCTACCTCCAGGAAATTACGTTTTGGATATCAACGGCGAATTAAGTGGAGTACCAATTGACCAAGGTATCCCCTTCACTGTTCCTGCATCTACAGGAACAACGCCTGCAACTTCTACTAAGAAATAAATTTTTCCTTTCTAAAATTTCTAAACTTCTTTGTTTATTTTCAGAGTGTGTTTAACTTCACCTCTGAAGCAATTTGCTGTTAAAAAATCCTTAGGTCATGAATTCCATACAATTCAAAACCTATATATGCGCTGGTTATTGGAACCTTTGTGCTTATGCTTTACTTAGCTCTACCACCTGTACCCCCGCCAATAGTCATTACTTTACCGCCTGAGAATAATACTGGCGAAACGACCACAAAAACAATATCTTCTTCTGAGAAGTTAACAAAAACTTCCACTCAAGACAGTGGTATTGCCAGTGCAGCAAAAGCACAGCCATTATTGTGTCAATCGTCTCAGACTCCCCTATCAACTCAAAAATCGCATCAGGTTGACGATTTTTTTAGAAAAATATCGGCTCAGTCTCAAAGCAAAGCAGTAGATTGCATACCTCAATGGAAAAATTCTGGTATCTCTAGTTTGCAATCGCGCCTTCGCAAACACAAGTCAGCAAAGAGCTTTGCACCAATCACGACAGCACCAACTTCACTTAAAAGTAGCTTAACAATCAATCAAGAGCGAGCTACTGATTCCATTAATACTGCTTCTCACGAGCAAGCAAATAAACAACAGCCGAATAACACTCTAGCTTTGGACAAAAGTGCTGAGAAAAATACTATTAGAAAAATTTTAGGAACCGTACAAGAACTCATCAATTTTTCTCTATCGGCTTCTCTTAAAAGTACTATCGATCTTGCAGCTAAAGCAAACACCCAGAATCCTCTTCCAATAGCTGATTCAAGAATTCAACCAATATCTACTCCTCAAAGTTCCTCTAGCGATGGACAAGCAGTCGCGGCTGCATCAACAAATCCAATAGACAAGGTAAACCCTGCAAATACAGGTTCTCATGAAACGTCCAGTAGCCACAAACTAACCAACGCTTTAAACCAAATTGCTCAGAAGGATGCTGTAGGGAAAATATTGGCAGCTGTCCAGCAACTTATTAATCTTTCTCTCTCTGGTTCTCTTCAAAATTCCAACCAAAATTCTCAGAAAATAGCAGCTTCAACCTTAGACCAAACATCTACATCCACTCAAAACGAAACTACAAATAACGAAAAAGAAGCACCACAAGGTAACCACAGCCCTTCGGCAATTGAGTTAGCTCGCACTCCTGGTGAACCTTTTTTGGTTGGTGTGATGATTAATGGTCGTGAAGTTGGTACTTTAGATATTATTCAAGAGAATAACACTCTTCTTATTCCTTTAGAAAGCTTTGCAACTCTTGCCAGAATCACACTTGAAAGCACTGATGGTGGTGTCCAAGCCAAGACACCTTTAGGAGTTATCAAATTACAACCAAACTCTCTCAAACAAATTAACGGTATTACTTATATTACTCAATCTGCTCTTAAAGAAGAGTTAAGAATTAATTTAGAATTAAATACTGCTGATTTAACACTACTAACCGACCTACCTTGGCAAGGAGATAGCAGCCAATATCAAGCGCCAGTGGTTCAACTGATACCTGATTTTCTAGCACCTGGTACTGTATTTTCTACCTTTAAACAAGAGTTGGATTTGGTGAATAGTGGTGGAGATACTAGTATTCGTAGCTCTACCCTATTAGGTGGTAGATTAGCAGGAGGTTTATGGCGTGTACGTCTTGATAATAACTTTGAAGACAGACCAGATATTTCGGAATACTTCTTCTATAAACGCAGCGGTCAGTTTCGCTATCAAATAGGTCAGCAAATTTTGGGGTTACATCCTCTTTTAAGTGGAGTTAACTTAACAGGGCTGCAATTTGGTTATAGTAATCTACCAAATGAGTATTTTGAAAATGTCAACTATGGCGCATCTGAGCTTTTACCGAGACGTTCCAGACCTTTGCAAACACTTCGCGGTCAAGTTCCTCCAGCAAGCTTTATACAACTGAGAGTCGGTGGTGTTGTTATTGCCCAACAACAAGTAGGATTTAACGGAATCTACGAATTTCTTGATATTAATTTACCTGTTGGTCAAAATAATGAAATAGAACTTCTCATTTTTGACAGAAATAATTTGCGTATTCCTTCTGAAATTCGTTCTGTTAGAATCAATCCTTCTGATTTACTGCTACCAGCAGGAGGCAATGTCCAACTAGCTGGACTAGGTTTTAGTGGTAACTTAGCTCAAAACTTAATTGACACTAATAGCGCTTTAGATAGTGGCAAATTTGTCGGTTTTTATCAATTACGGCAAGGTCTATCAAATAATTTAACTTTAGAAGGTTCAGTGCAAGCTGTACCAGATGCAGTTCAAACTCAAGCAGGCTTAGTTTGGCGTTTAGCTAACCCAGTTGTTCTCTCTGCCAGTGTTGGGACTTCTGGTGATAAAGTTGGCTACTCCACAGATTTAAATGTGCAATTAAATCGGTTGGATATTAATGCTAATTCCCAATCTTTACCTCAAGGATATAGACCGAGTAAAAACAAACAAGAAATATACAACCACAGTTTAGAAGTTAAATATCGCTTCAGTAATAAATACAATCTTGGGTTTATTGCGCGCAGTCGTCAAGATGAAGGTAGTTCTGCTAGCTACATATTACCTACTTTCTCAGCTCGACCTTTTTCTACTTTATCTTTAAACGGCAGACCTGATATTGATGGTCGGTATTTATTTAGTGCTTTCTATCAACCCAGTGACTCAACAAGACTGTCTTTTAATGCCTATGGAGATGCATATATCTCTGATTTAAGCTATAAATTTGGTCGTGATTATCAAGTTTCTTTTGGGACTGAATTTGGTGGAGATGCATCTCCTCGTTATTCTGTTGGTTTTGGTCGCTATCCCAGCAGTCTTGACAAACTAAGTTGGAATTTAGGGCTTGCCTATAGCGATGGAGAAGTAGGTCCAGTTGTAGGTGCCAGTATGCGAGTGCTTCCTGGTTTATTTGCTCGTGTAGAATACCAAGGTATTCCTTCAAGAGCTAAAGGTATTTTTGGCGGGGGGGACGATCGCCTGTCAGTATCTCTAGTATCTGATTTATCGTTTGCAAATGGACGAGTGACTCCTGCTAGTTACAGTGGTATCGGCAAGGAACAAGGGGGCATTGCTGGGAGACTTGTAGTAGAGGGCGATAACAAGAACTACGATCTAAGCGGAACTGTTGTTCGGATATTAGATAACCGCAGTAGAAGTGTTGGTTCCGCTAAAACTGACTCTAAAGGTAACTTCTTTGTGGGTAATTTACGTGAAGGTCTCTATGTTGTTCAACTAGAACCAGAAGAACTACCAGTGGAACTTTCCTTAATGAAATCCTCTGCTGTAGCCCAAGTCGCATCCTCAGCCGTGACTGGTGTAGATTTCCCTGTCAGACCGGAATTTGGTGTAGCTGGACGCATTACTGACATTGCAGGTCAGCCAGTAGAAAAGGTCAGCGTAGAACTTATCAATGGTGCTGGCGCACGTGTCTTGTCTGCTGTGACCGATAGCTTTGGTCTTTATCGTCTTGATGGAGTTCCTGTTGGCTTCTACACATTGCGGGTTTCTACTCAAGATTCACTCAACCCCAACGATACGTTGCCCAAACGGGAAATACAAATTCGCAACCAGTTCGTCTACGATCAAAATTTGCAGTTACCAATTTCTGCTGCAGCTAAGAAAAAGTAATGTTGATACCGGGCAAGATGCCCGCACTACAAGAACTCAGACAGACGTTGGATTTCTTCGTAACAAATTCCAACAATAGCAACAGCGATCGCCTAACATAGAGTTTTAAAGGCGTATTCGTAATTATCATGTCTGCTAAGTCTGTCTCTGTAATTTCCTCCGCCACAGATACCACTCCACAACAATCCTCTATCTCTATTCCCCCTCTTGTCGGAGCAAGTCTGGAGGAATTAACGGCTTGGGTGCAGCAGCAGGGACAACCAGCTTATAGGGGAAAGCAACTGCACGACTGGATCTATCACAAGGGAGCGCGATCGCTATCTGATATTTCTGTCTTTCCCAAGCAATGGCGTGCAGAAGTTGCCGAAACTCCCATCGGGCGTTCAACAATACACTACCGTTCTGTTGCTCCTGATGATACAGTCAAGTATCTTTTAAAACTTACAGACGGTCAAATTATAGAATGTGTAGGTATTCCCACAGAAAAGCGTTTGACTGTTTGTGTTTCCAGCCAAGTCGGTTGCCCAATGGCTTGTGATTTCTGTGCTACTGGTAAAGGCGGATACAAGCGCAATTTGGCACGTCATGAAATCGTAGACCAGGTGCTGACAGTTCAGGAAGATTTCCAGCAACGAGTCAGCCATGTGGTATTCATGGGCATGGGTGAACCGCTACTCAATACCGATAATGTCATAGGAGCCATCAAATCCTTAAACCAAGATGTGGGCATCGGACAGAGGAACTTAACTGTCTCAACAGTTGGCATCCGCGATCGCATTTATCAATTTGCCCAGCACCAGTTGCAAGTGACTCTTGCTGTGAGTCTTCACGCCTCCAACCAAGCACTCAGAGAACAACTCATTCCCAGCGCTCATTCTTATTCTATAGATGATTTGCTAGCAGAATGCCGGGAATACGTACAAATCACCAGACGGCGCATTACCTTTGAATTTATTCTCCTAGCTGGAGTCAATGACTTGCCACAACACGCGATGGAGTTAGCACAACACCTGCGCGGATTCCAAAGCCATGTTAACTTAATTCCTTACAATCCCATTCAAGAAGCTGATTACAAACGCCCCAATGAAAATCGCATTCAAGCTTTTGTCAACGTCCTCAAGCAGCAACGAATTGCGGTAAGTGTTCGTTACTCCCGTGGTCTCGAAGCTGATGCTGCTTGCGGACAGTTGCGAAGAACAGTGACCAGTGACCAGTGACCAGTGACCAGTTAATTTCTAGCAAAAATACCAGGGGCATACGCCTCAATGACTCTGCCAGTAAGCGTGCAACTTACTAACAGATAGTCACAGATTGGGCATTGGGTCTGAGTTTGTTGATTGTGATAAGTATAATGCCTTTCTCCTTCGCTGCCACAGTTTGGGCAGCGAATTTTTTGTACCGTTTTTTGTACCAGTTGCATCTTAATAACCCCTGCATATCATAAATTTTGAAAAAAAAAGCAGATTAAACCTGATAAATCGAAGAGATTTACAGAAATTCAAAAAGCAATATAATTCATCACTTAAGTTAACACAAAATTGAGTTTTTACTTTCATTGATATTGGTTTATTATCCTTATCTTTAAGTTATCTGCTATCCAACTTTAGATATATAAATTAAATCTTTAAAGAAAAGTATTATGTAGAAATCGACGATCCCAATAGCTTATACTTTGAGATTCATGTATTTACAGTCAGAGTTATTTGCATTTGTTAATACAAGTGTGTCGAGCTGTTCTCCCACCCATACCAGCCACATAGGTTTAATCACCCGTACTGAACCCAGTACTTGTCGGTTAAGTTATGGTCCAGAAACCCGGTAAATAAGTGCGAAACCGGGTTTCTCATTTTCGCTATCCCTTGCAGTATTGGTACTGAACCATCTTCATTAAGACGCGGAAGCCAGTAGTGATGCTGAATCATTAAAGGGTAATCTGGGGGCAAAAATGGGAAAGATAAGAGTGACTTGGGTCAGATCAATTTAAATTTATGCAAGATAAAATTCCCTCACCCCCAACCCCCTCTCCCAGTGGGAGAGGGGGCGAAGGAGTTACTCGATGTCACGATACTCTTGATTGCGAGAACAAGAGACAGTCGGTGACGACAGAAATGTCTGAACTGGCTGGGAGCAAGAGACAAATTCCAAACGCTTTATTGGAACGTGCGCGTGAACTACGAAAGCAGCAAACGCCAGCAGAAGAATTACTATGGGAATGTTTACGAAATCGGCGCTTATTAAACACCAAATTTCGCAGACAACATAATATAGATAGATACATCATTGATTTTTACTGTCATGACAAACTGTTAATAATTGAAGTAGATGGCAGTATTCATGACACTCAGCAGGCTGAAGATGCTATCCGAGAAAACTGGCTCAAAGCCAATGGTTTCTCAGTGATTCGTTTTAGAAATGAACAAATATTAAATCACATAGAAGCGGTATTGAACGAGATTGCTAATGCCATTGATTCAGTCTCTTCTAAATAACAAGGTACTCAGTTCCCAATACTGCTCGGTTAAGGATAATTGAGGTCTCAGAACCCCGGTTTTGCACTTATTTACGGGGTTCTAATTTCCGCTTATGCGAGTAGTATTGCCCCCATTCCGCACCCCTACTGTCACAATCGGTTTTCTCGGTTTTTTACTAACAATAAAAGCTTTATTTTATACAGGCATGGGTAAATTATCGATGGTGATACCTACGGTAAGCTGCGAAGATCGCCAACCCCAAATCCTCAAACGTCCAAAATTCGTAGTGTGACACTTTAGGGTGCGGAAGGTGGGGTATTGAGTCAGTTCCCCCTCTCCCACTGGGAGAGGGGGTAGGGGGTGAGGGCTAAAGTCCGTAATGGGTTGAGAGGGAATTGAACCCGCATTAACCTATGGACATTACAAAATTAACTACAAAAACAGTCGTCGTTCTAGATAATGAATTTCTTGTACTCTATGGAGATATTCAGGTATTTTTGTTTTAGTCTCGTTATCAGAATTTAAATCTAATTCAGAGCGATCAATGTCTGATTTTTTTTGATTTTTTTCCTCTTTTGGAGGAGGTTTAAGTTGTAGAAGTAACATGATGTATAACATAACGGTTTGTTTATAAGTTTTTGTCTTTTGCTTGATTACTTGTATACTACATAAATACTACATAAATATCAAGAGGTTTTGGAAAATTTTTTTGAAATTCTTAGAAGACTGTGCTGTATCAAGTTTTATATCTCATAAAGAGGCGTTGAATCGGCAGCAAAATCCAACAAAGCAGGGATTAAGATACCGACTCTCTAGCCGATGAGTTATTTCAAGCGATCGCTACTTTGTAATAATGTGTAGTATCAGCTTGGATGAATATCTTGATTCTTGTGGAATGTGGTAGAAAGTGAACCTTTCAGTTCACCCTACCAACCTTGTTTATTCACTCATGACAGAAGTCCTCTGTTGAGCTTGTTGCCACAATTTGTGGAGGAAAAATTCAGAACGATCGCTCATTGCAGTCACAAAAACGCCATCTGCATCCTCAGAACCATCAGAAAGCCAAGAACCTCGCAGACTGACTTCTATATAATCGCTATCACAAGAACAGAGAGCAATAATTTCGCTGTCCTCGCGGACAACAGCCGCCCTGAGCACCTCAACTCCTGGTAAATCAACAGGAAGCAAGAAGGAAGCAGTGCTGGGTTCAACGCACAAACATTGACCAACTCGCAGTGAGAGAATCACTCGCTGCGCCACCCATTCTTCCAGCGATTGAGCCAGACATTCCATGTAAAAGCTCGATTCGGTGTATGTTAATTTCAGCATTCCTTAGGCTCTCCTGTTACTCCAGGTTTGCTTGCACGTCCATCCCCTTTCTTTGGAAAGGTCTAATGGCTCTGTCTTGTCTGTTACTAGCAGCACAATCGCCCGCTTGATATTTACCCGACACAGTGGTAAGTAATTTTGGGAAAATACCACCACGGATTGCTCTAGAACTTGCATTGCGCTGGTCACGGCTTAACTCCTCATGAACAAACCCCCGCTTCTGGTCTTGTGGAAGCGGGGGTTGGAAATTTGACCATTTTCTTCTTGTTGTTCTGGTCTTATATCGGTACAGTTTCCTGGTATCTGTACCTCCCGCTTTCTTTGTCTAGTTTTGGTGCTGCATACAGTACACTAATGCTGGCATATCTTGAATCACGATCGCCCTCTACATGTTGCAATTTATTTGGGTTACCATTATTCCCCATAAATAAATACTCCACTCCCACGGCGGCTGATTCCCAACTAAATCGGCAGTTGGCAGCATACGAGAAAGTAGAGATGGAGATGGGGTAAATGGATATCACAGAAAATTTCACCTATTGAACATTCCTTTAAACATACTACACTTGTATTACTATCCTGTCCATACTTTAAGGAGAAAAAGGAGAAAAAATGATGCATACAATCGCACGCACCCCAACCACCGATATGGAAGTTACCAGCATCCGTTTGGAACGGGAACTGAAAGATAAGCTAAAAGACTTAGCTGGCAATCAGGGATATCAAGCTTTAATCCGAGATATCCTTTGGAATTACGTCCAGCAGAAGTCGGGTGAGTGGAAGCCGAGGTTTTCGCGATCTGATATTCGAGCCAGCATATCCGCCACCGCACAACAAGAAGAACGCTGTGTGCTCACGGGTCAATTGATACAACCAAAACAACCAATGTTATTAGGACTAACAAGAAATGGCGAAATGGTTCCTCTGAGTGTCGAAAGTTTGGTAGCCGATTAAACTTTTGTTGCATTAAACCCAGATCGGTTGCACTCCCCATAGGCAACCGATCTGCATTTTGACGTTTCAATATATTAAATAATTAAATATTCTTTTCTTATATTATAATTTAATTAAATATTTAAGATAAATTTCTTGTTGGGAAAAGTGTGAAGTTTCTATGTAGTTGTTATTACAGGAAAATTTTTATAAAAATTAACATAATATCTTATTTTTCTCTTTATAAAAATAAATAAGCTATGAAGTATAGGTCGTTAAATAAAAAGATTTAAAAAAATATTTTTTACCCGTGTAGAACATTTACGTTCGATTTCACAAAACCAGACAGCAAAAGCGTTTGCTTTGAGAAAGACCAGAATCAAGCTAACACCATGAGACCAGAGAAGATGAATAAAATATTACGTTTTTAATAATTTTTACCTCAGTGTTAGTGCGGAAATACTTTAAGAAAGATTTGCTTCAAATCTAGAGAAATTACGGTTTATATATAGTTACAGGCGAGATATCCTAAGTCCAAGTTAGTAAATTAACGAGGCACACCAAAACCAACAATTATTCTGCTGAAGCAGCTTAATATATTTTTCATATTTTTTACTTTTTTAGAAATTTGTTTAACATACCAGAAACTTGGTCATCTGAAATAGAAAGGGGCTATAACAGGTGAGAGAAAGATTTGAGGTTCATTAGGGTGCAGCAGCAGAGCGATCGAGGAATGTGTGACTTGAAGATTTTGTAAAAAGAAAATGGGGTCAATGTCTAAGAGTGTGTTAGGAATGAACAAACCTTTATCATCACTGCCAAAGCGCTTAAATGATGGTATAGAAAAGCAAAAACAACATTCGGTCAAGCTGATGCAGCATCAGGAAGAACCTAACTTCGAGTTGGTACAAGAACTTAACCATATCATTGCCAGTCATCTGACTCCGACAATGATGCTGCAAGAAATTGCCAAAGTTCTAGGAGTTGCCTTTGATGTAGATTGCTGTTGTCTGGTAACAGTACCCACTGAGGCATCGAATGAAATAATGAGTGCAAATTGGTACGCCAAAGAGTACTCAGGCTTACTACCTTCTGGAGAAGTATTTGCACCGATGGAACAGTTGGACTTACCAGTCATGGAATGTGCTTCTGAACCATTAACGATTGAAGACATTTCAACAATTCAAAAAAGTCTTTTGCTTGGATGTCAATACTTACCTTTGGCAAAAGCCGTTTTGGCAATCCCTACCCGATTTAGTGGGAAGAATAATGGTGTGATTAGCTTGATCAAGTCACAGCCCTATAGCTGGACTGAATCAGAAAAACGATTGCTACAATCTGTAGAATCTTCTTGTGCGATCGCATTTTCTCACGTGGTACAGGTACAGCAAATTGCCAGCCAACAGAAGTACATACAAACTTGTGCTCAGCACCAAAACTTAATCCAGCAATTAACGATACTCAGTCGTAGCAACTGGGAATTAAATCAAATGCTCCAGTTAGCACTTGCATCTACTGCCGAAACATTAGGGGCAGATCGGGGTCTGCTAATCCTTTTAAAATACACAGATCCACTCTCTATCAGAAATAATCCAAAAAAACAAATTCCCAAGGCGAAAGCAAATGTCGTAGGTGAGTGGTGTCGGAAAAAAGAAGGTTCTTCCATCGATAAATCGGACACCTCTGAAAATTCTTTTTATCTTTCCGATTGTGGTTTATGCCAGCGTGCTTTTGTGAGCGGTGGAAAACCTGTGATCGTAAATGATAGTACAGATATAAGAGATAATTCAACAGTTGCGCCCGTATTTGCAATGGAAGCACTGCCAGCAATGTTGTTAATGCCATTAGAAATTCAAGGCAAAGTCTTGGGATTTATGGTACTTCAGCAATCAGCATCTCGTAGTTGGCAGTCATCAGAACTCAATATCTTGGAGATGATTTGTGCTCAATTAAGCAATGCTATCATCCAAAACCAGACTTTACGACAAGTCCAAACATTAGTAGATGAGCGCACGGCAAAACTACAAAGCAGCTTGGAACTACAAGCAAAACTGCATGAAAGAACTCGGCAATACGTTGAGCAACTGCGAGAACTGAACGAACTCAAAGATGAATTTTTAAGCAATCTGAGCGATCGCCTGCGCTACCCATTGACGAATATGCGTATGGCACTGCGTATGCTACGCCAACCAGGAATTGGTTCAGATCGTCAGGTAAAATATCTCGATATTCTAGAAGAAGAGTGTAATAAGGAAATTAACTTAATTAATGACTTGCTGACACTCCAAAGACTGGAGAACGATCCAGAACGCCCGCAACTAGAAACGATTGATTTAAATACAAAAATTCAGAATATAGCTGCATCTTTTGAGAAGAAACTAGCAGATAAAGGGATCGGTATATCCCTAAACTTGCCAGAAGAGCCTCTCTCGATACAGACAGAAGTGGAGAGTTTTGACAGGATTTTCCAAGAGTTACTCACAAACACGTATAAGTACTCAGAACACGAAACTGTTGTTAATTTACAAGCGACCCACGAAGTTCATCAACAGGTCGATCGAGTTATTATTAAGGTAACTAACGTTGGACGTGGCATTTCTCAAGAAGAAGCCGCCTACATCTTCGATAAGTTCCGTCGAGGTAAAGGAAGATGGACTCCCGGTACTGGCTTGGGTCTGGCGTTGGTAAAATCTTTGGTACAGCACCTAAGTGGCGAGATTGCCGTTGAAAGCAGGCCAATTGAGGGGTCTAACGTGAGTGAAATTTGCTTTACTTTGACTTTGTCCCAATTTTCTAACGATAGCGAATCATAATTGGTAAAAGTGATTGAAGAACATAACATCCAAGAAGAACTTGATTTAGTTGCTAGCGACGACATCTGTCAACAGCTGAATTTGGAAATTGATGCAGTTGCTTTGCAATCTGTAGATGTTCAAATTGAGAAAACAGCAGAACGACAGAGAAAAATCACCGCTCAACTCCAAATTCCCCATCCAGTGGAAAAGGTGTGGAAAGTGTTGACAGACTATGAAGCATTACCTGACTTTGTTCCTAACCTCACTAAAAGTCGTTTGCTAGAACACCCAAAAGGAGGTATTCGTCTAGAGCAAGTTGGCGCTCAACGATTTCTCAAAATAAACTTTTGTGCGCGTGTCGTACTCGATCTTGAGGAATACTTCCCCAAGGAAATTAATTTCCGCATGGTAGAGGGAGACTTTAGAGACTTTTCCGGTAGTTGGCAACTAGAGCCTTGTTTCCTCGGCGAAGATAGCGCAACTCGTCTCTGTTACACTGTTAGGCTTTGGCCCAAACGTACCATGCCAGTAGGGTTGATAGAACGTCGCCTAAGCAATGATATGCGCTTAAATATGGCCGCTATATGTCAACGTGTGAAAACTATATAAAGTCAAAAGGCAAAAGATTCATGAATTCACTTTTGCCTTTTGACTTTTATTTTTTTATTTTACTGAATACCCCCAGGGGAATTCGAATCCCCGTTACCTCCGTGAAAGGGAGGTGTCCTAGGCCTCTAGACGATGGGGGCGCGTTGGGCAGTCGCCATTAGGCTTCACACTTTTCTTAAAGTAACAGCTTTTCCTTCCGATGTCAACATATTTTTGAAAAAATTTCCAATCCAAAATCCAAAATCCAAAATCCAAAATCCAAAATCCAAAATCCAAAATCCAAAATCCCCCAATCCCCCAATCCCCAATCCAAAATCCAAAATCCAAAATCCAAAATCCAAAATCCAAAATCCCCCAATCCCCAATCCATTGCAACAAAACTCAAAAAATGGAGTACCATATCAGACTAAGTATAAAAAAAATATCTGGTTTACCAAAACACAGCTGGTGTCGCACAGCATTCAGCCGACTCAACCATTACTGTTCTTGATAAGAGATTTTGAAATATATCGGTCAAAATCTACAACATGGAAGCATCATTTAACATGACCCTGCAAATGGTAATTGCCGTCTTTGCAGGCATTAGCGCTCAGGTGCTGGCTGCATACCTTAGAGTACCCAGCATCGTCTTTTTGTTGCTGTTTGGCATCTTGCTTGGCTCTAATGGTATTGGGCTATTGCATCCCCATATGCTAGGCACTGGGTTAGAAGTTATAGTCGCCCTAGCAACGGCAATTATTTTGTTTGAAGGCGGGCTGAATCTAGATCTGCAAGAATTGGGCAAAGTTTCGACTAGCCTTCAATTGCTTGTCACCCTCGGAACCCTAATCACGCTGCTTGGTGGTAGTATGGCAGCTCACTGGTTGGGTGAATTTCCTTGGCCTATTGCTTTTCTCTTCGCTTCTTTAGTCGTAGTCACAGGACCAACGGTGATTAGTCCCCTGCTGAAACAAGTCAACGTTGACAGACAGGTTGCAACTCTGTTAGAAGGGGAAGGCGTTTTGGTCGATCCAGTGGGAGCAATTCTGGCTGTCGTAGTGCTCAACACAATTCTCAACGACCATACCGACTTTGTCTCGGCTGCTAGCAACTTGATGATGCGCTTGAGCATTGGTGGCGCTATTGGTTCAACTGGTGGTTGGCTGATGTCTTTTATTTGCAAACGAGCCAATTTTCTGTCATTTGAGGTCAAAAACCTGGTGGTTTTAGCAGGTTTGTGGGGTTTATTTGCTTTGTCTCAAATGGCTATCAGTGAATCGGGATTGATGGCAACTGTCGTCGCCGGAGTTGTGTTTGGAGATTCCTCAGTCCCAGAAGAACGATTGTTGAGACGCTTTAAAGGTCAACTGACGATTCTCAGTGTTTCAGTTTTATTTATTTTGCTTGCTGCTGACCTATCTATTGCTAGTTTGTTTGCTTTAGGTTGGGGCGGCGTATACACGGTGTTGGTACTGATGTTTGTCGTCCGCCCGATTAACATCCTCTTGTGTACCTGGAATAGTGGATTAAACTGGCGACAGAAGCTATTTCTCAGTTGGGTTGCCCCAAGGGGAATTGTTTCGGCTTCCGTTGCCTCCTTGTTTGCCATTTTACTGACACAGCGCGGTGTTAACGGTGGTGAGGCTATTAAAGCATTAGTGTTCCTCACCATCATCATGACGGTGGTTTGCCAAGGACTAACAGCTGGCTGGGTTGCCAGATGTTTGCAAATTACCTTAACAGAGGCAACTGGAGCAGTGATTGTTGGCTGCAATCCTTTGAGTTTGTTAATTGCCCGGTTGTTTCAACAACGGGGAGAACAAGTGGTTATGATTGATACTGACCCACAACGCTGTCTCCAAGCAGAAGCAGAAAATCTTAGGGTGATTGCTAGTAGCGCTCTAGATACTGGGGTTTTAGAAGAGGCCGGACTCGCCTCAGTAGGAACTTTTTTAGCAATGACTAGTAATGGCGAAGTCAATTTTGTTTTGGCGCAACGTGCTGCCGAGGAGTTTGATCCACCAAGAGTTTTAGCGGTTTTTCCTCGCGATCCGCAAGCAACCACAACAATAAAAGAGAATAAGGTGAATCAAGCTTTCCTCTCAGATTTATCTATCAAAACCTGGAATGATTACCTTAGTGACGGGCGTGTAAAATTAGGCACAACAACACTGAGTGCTTCCGATTTTGAACGTCAGCAAGAGCATTTACAAGGATTAATTGGAGGAGGCGAGTTAGTACCGCTTTTAGTAGAACGAGAAGATCGCATTCAGGTTATGCCAGCTTCTGAAGAATGGTTTGTGGGCGATCGCATTATCTACCTATTGCATGACCCCAGACCAAGCCTTTTAAAACGCTTGTCCGGTAGTAACCAATCAACTCGCCTCTCGTTAGAAAAGTTATCAGAGGTTGAAGAAATACCGTTAACAAAGTTAGCTCAACTTTCTACCAGTGATGCTCCCACATCTTAAGATTTTGGATTTTGGATTTTGGATTTTGGATTGAGAAAGTTATGTCTAGAATTGATTTGAGCCATTTATCTATTGCATTCTTTGTTCAAATTGGTGTAAGTTATTGTTCTCGGTAACTTCTGCTTTTTTGTAAGTTTGCTTGTCTTGCCAAAGTACGCTCGCTAGATGCACCACAGCCAGCACTAGGGCAGCCACTGAGACAATATAACTGTGAATGGTGTACAAATGTTGGACAGTTACGGTGCTAATGCCTGCACCACCTGTCAAAATGTCTCTCAATAAGGAACCTACAAAGGGGATAGCCTCAATCGTTCCCAATTCAATGCTAAAACGCCAAAATCCCTCTTGATCCCAAGAGAGAATCATTGCCGTCCATCCCAAACCAATTGCACTCAGAGTAAACAAAATTCCACTAATCCAAGCAGTCAACCAACTCTTGGTAAATTGTCTGCTCACAAACATAATGACAATCTGGATGAGCGAAACTCCAACAACCGCATTACCTGCAATAATGTGTGCTTTATGGAACAGCCAACCATAATTCAATTCGGTGTCGATCGCTCTCAATGATTGATAAGCCCTACCTGCTGCGGGTTCGTAGTAAAAAGACAGCAAAATGCCAGTCGTAGCACCAACGAGGGTCAGGGTCACAATCGCTACTGACAATACCGTTGCTATTCTTCGCAGAACCATATCGAACTGAGTACTTTGCATGATTGTCGTACTCCTTGTTTTTCAATAAATGTTTATTTTTATTACATTGTATCTAAGAATCTTAAAAATATTTAAAGATAATGGTCACTGGTCACTGGTCACTGGTCACTGGTAAAACTGGCACTCTTTACGGGATAAGCGTGGGTACGGGAGATCCAGAATTAATTACTGTTAAAGGTCTCCGTTTACTCCAAAAATCATCAGTAGTCGCATTTCCTGCTGGAGTTCAGGATAAAGCAGGAATGGCACAGACAATTGTTGCTCCGTGGCTTAGTTCAGAGCAATTGTTACTGCCTTTAACATTTCCTTACGTCCAAGATATAAAAGTTTTAACACAAGCATGGCAAAAAGCTGCAGAACAGGTTTGGCAACATTTACAAGTTGGTCAAGACGTTGCTTTTGCTTGTGAAGGCGATATCAGTTTTTACAGTACATTTACTTACTTAGCACAGACAATACAACAGCAATATCCAGAGGCAAAGGTGCAATTTATACCTGGTGTTTGCTCTCCAATGGCAGCAGCCTCAGTATTGGGATTACCTTTGACAATTCGACAACAAAAACTAGTCGTGTTACCAGCAATCTACACGGTTGAAGAGTTAAAAACAGTTTTAGACTGGGCTGATGTTGTCGTACTTCTAAAAGTGAGTTCGGTATACGAGCAAGTGTGGCAAATGTTGCAACAGCAGGGATTGCTCAAGACAAGTTGGGTAGTAGAAAGGGCAACTTTACCCGATATGGTCGTATACTCAGACTTGAGCGCTCGCCCTAATTTGAAGTTGTCTTATTTTTCCCTACTTATAGTCAAAGTTAGGGAGTAGGGCAGTAATTACAGCTATTTTCAGGTAAATAGACCACAGCCATAGGGGCGCAAGGCCGCCGCGCCCCTACCAACGGTGTGATTCATTTAGGTGAAAACTGGTGTGATTTTTTCCTTAACCTCTATTCCCCACTCCCTACTCCCTACTCCCCACTGCCTTCTTCAAGATAGTGTATCCACAGGCGCAACTTTCTAGTAAAATAGTACGTCTAGACTCTAGTAAGTTACTGATCGCCAGTCATCGGTCACTGGTCACTGGTCACTGGTCACTGTTAAGAAGTTACTATTTGTAGAGGAAGATACTTAAAGTTCCTACTTTTTTCATTAGAACTATATAAAATTGCTAGATAATCCCAAGCCAGCCGAGTGAACGAGAATAGCTATGTCTTACGTCTCCCTCCTGAAAAATATACCAGAATTCTTAAGCCAGCCTACTGGGATAGCAGCTATAGCTTCTCTGGGCATTCACGGTGTTATTGCTTTTGTGATGCCGTTGATGCCAATGGAGTCTAGCTCCAAACAATCAGCATCAAAACAAAAAACCGTTGGATTGGTTGAGTTGAATCAGGCGGAAATGAACCGTCTGCCACAAACTGGTATGCCTCAAATCGCTTTACCAACTCAACAAGCTGCAATACTTCCGCAAGTCCCCCCACCAAACTTGTTGCCTCAATCGACCCCAGCATTACCTCCTTTGCCACCGCCAACGGAAACAACTAGCAATTTGACAATTCCTCCTCTGCCAAGCGCAACTAACGTATCGATCGCTTCTTTTCCAAAAAGCCAGTCTTTAAAACTTGCCTCAAGCAGGGATTTGCAAATTAGTCCCTCCTACAGTCAACAAGTAAAACCTTTTCCTCGATACCAACAACCGAGCGTAAGCTTGGGTGAGGCTAAGCCACTAACTACCTCTCCAATTCCTTACACTGTACCTCCAGTACAAGCAGCTAACTGGAGACAGCAACAGGAGATGATGAACAACAATACCGATGCTGTGACTCCCGATGGAATGCCAATGCCAGCAGATGGAAACATGGCATCACAAACGGCACAGCCAGGAACAGAAGTACCAAGCGCTTCTCCCTATAAACCATTAATTCCTCTGGGAGAAACGCCAAAAGCTGGAGATAATGTAGCTTTGGGACCTCAAATAGAGCAACTACCACAGGAATCTGGTGTCAAGGTGCCTGGATTGCCATCGGTGGCATCTCAGGAAATGTTATCAAGCACAACAAATTCTACTGACCGCTTTTTAGAAATTAAGGGGCAATACCCGAATATTGAAACACGACTGCCTATATCAGCAACAGTGAATTCAAAAGTTGCTCAAGAGGGCAATGTTGAGGGCGATTTAGTTATCAACAGCCAAGGTCAAGTAGAATCTATAAAATTTAACAATAACTCAGTTTCATCGGAACTGAAAACTGCTGCAAGAGAGTATTTCAGAGAATATTTCCAAAATAATCCGACATCGGCAAACGGCAAACCAAAATTTTACCCATTTAACATCGCTTTTAAATCTAGCAGCGATGTTAGCAAACCGGAAACGATTCAAGAAATTGTTGCACCATCTCAAATCACTCCCGCACAAGCATCTTCCAATTCACAAAAGAAACTCATTCAGCGGTTGCGCTCGCCAAAGTTAAATCCTCAGTTATCTCAAGAACGGAAAGAAGATAACGTGAGTCAATCCCAAACGGCAAATTCACGGGCGTCTTCTCAAGAACCTCCAACCAATCAAGCGAGTCGTTTGCGTCCTCAAGGCAATGAAGCAGTTTCTGTGACATCAAATAATCGAGAAGTCGTTATAAAGCAGACTCAATCCTTATTGCCAGCAAATCGCGAGCAAGCGTCTCAGCGACAAGTCGGGATTAAGCAGCCTGTAACAATACCCCAAAGCGATCGCGAACAATCGTCTCAACAACAGCAGGTAGTTATTAAGCAGCCTGCACCAACTCCTCAAGCAAGTGAAGAACAAGCATCTCAACAGCAGGAAGCAGAGAGCGATAAGCCTTCAGCTTCCAATGAACCAAATAAGCTCATACGGCAATTACGCCAGATTAGAGAAAGAAGACAACTTGAGAATCGTTAGTGGTTAGTTGTTAGTTGGTAGTTGTTAGTTGTTAGTGGTTAGTGGTTAGTTGTTAGCCACTAACCACCAACTACTAACCACTAACCACTAACTATAACCTTTTTACCAACCTTGTTCGGCTTTTTGGAAAACGTAAGCCGCAACCTGTAAAATTTCTGATTCGCTTAATTTCCCTTTAAAAGCGGGCATAGCATTTTTGCCATTTTGTACCTGATAAACAATGGCTTGAATGGAATCGCTTTCATAATTTTCCAGATAACTTAATAAAGCTTCCTTTTTCAGAGTTTTTTCGGCAATGAGGATGTTTCCTCCACCTATATGACAAGAAGCACAGTTATCTTTAAAAATTTGAGCACCATTGGACGTTTCGGCTGCAAGGACTGAACTTGTAAACGTAAATATAACTGATAGGGCGATCGCGAACACAACCAATAACACTTTTTTCAAGGGAGTCTCCTTGTAACCAGCTTCCTGCCACTTAAAAAACCGATACAGTAACTATTCTACGGCTGATAGAAGCTTTAGTTGAAAGTCTTGTGTCAACAAAGGCTATTTTTATTTTTTTAAATAAAATTTTTGGCGACGAGCTTGCCCTCTTCTATCGCTCTTATCACCATAAGAGAGGATAAAACTCGTCACCATCAAGTTTCCCTTCTTAGACGCTGTGAATCTCGCGTACTTGGTTGGGGAAAATATCTTGGGTCAACGGTGTGTCTATTAACCTTGAACAGTCAGTTTACCAACCATACCAGCGCCACGGTGAGGTTCGCAGTAGAAGGTGTAGTCACCAGGAGTTGCGTCTGCTGGGATAGTTGTTTCGTACTCTTGACCGGGACTCATGAGCAACTGCTTGTGAGACAAGTTCTTAGCTACATCGGCGCTTTTAGCGGGGTTTTTAGCGGTATCGAACACAACGTTGTGGGGAGGAACTTTGTTGTTAACCCACTTAATTGTGTCGCCCGGTTTAACTGTCAACTTGCTTGGTTCAAACGCCAGCATTCCCTTATCACTACCCAATTTTACAGTATATGTATCAGCCGCAGCACTGGGAGTGAAAACTGCAAAGCTGCTAACAACTAAAAAAAGTGTTAACAATGCTAAGCCAAAGCGCCGTAAACTTGACGCAATGAATGTCATACCTTTCTCCTAACAGCAGGTTTTATCTTTCCTTATTCATTTTAAATACAATTTAGCCCAAATATGACAATCTGTCGTAGATAGTTTTTTAAACAGTAGCAAGCGATATATTATGGAACAACTGAGTATTCAGTCAGCGTTGAAATACACTTGACGACGAGTCAGTCGCTTACCTTTAAAATCCCACTTCCCTACCCCCTACTCCCTACTCCCTACTCCCTACTCCCCAAACTAAGAGAGTCAATAGCCCACAGTCTATAGCCCATAGTTTGTAGTCAAAAGTCCATAACGAGATCGTTATTTGACTATTAACCATTAACCATTGACAATTGACTGTTGGCTATTGACTAAATTATCCACCTGGATTTAGTAATAAATTTTACCGCCACCCCATCTGGAGCCGATAACTTTGGGTTGCAAAAGAATATGACCGGCAATATCTACTAAATCATCATCCTTTAAGTTTCTCATTTCTGTGAAAATATCAGCACTCTTGGTGCTGGGATGTAATTCAGCAATTTCTTCCTCTCCGTCGTAGGTTGTAGGATTTTTCATGTAGTCCACCAACGCTTCGATGTTATCGCGAGGTGGAGTTGCACCTGCTAGAGATTCTGGCTCTAGCCCTACGTTTTGATTGGTCTTGGTCACACCGCCAACATGACATTGAGCACAAGCAAATTGAAATAAGCTTTTACCCGACTTGACTTGTTGGAGGCTGAGAACAACAGTATCACCTTGGTCATTTAATTTTACAGTGCGGGTAGCTGCATCTAGTTCCACTGCTGACGCATCACCAATAATAAATTGAAACGTCAGCAAAACAGTAGCCGCCAAAATGCCAATAACTCTTCTCAACATTTTTCCCCTTAACAATTTTTGACACTCAACACAGCTAAATATTGCGATGCTCAGTCTCTAGCGCTACAGCATAGTTGCTAACAGCCGTTAGCTATTAACCCGAACGGTATCTCCTTTCACAAGACGCTATACGATATCGCATATGCGCTCGCTATCCTCCGTATTGCGGGAAACCCCTTTAGATTTGCAGTCTCCTGCTCCTTCAGGTCTGTCTCACCGCATATAGGAATAGACTCACCATCAGCCAATAGCACGACTAGGTAGAGATTTGAGCTGCTCTAATACCAATATCATGTCGTGAGTGCAATTTGTTGCCCAAACCGGAGTGACCAGTGACCAGTGACCAGTGACCAGTGACCAGTGACCAGTGACCAGTGACCAAGGGAGAATAACTCATACCCCAATCCAAAATCCAAAATCTAAAATCCAAAATCCAAAATCTAAAATCCAAAATTAATATTACCCTTTGCCTCCTGTAAAAGTGACGCTTTCAATAAAGTATCGGTTGAAGAAGGCGTAGATAAGTAGTGCTGGCAAAGTGAATACCATAGAAGCTGCCATAATGTAATTCCAGTAACTAATATATTGACCTTTGAAGGTATTTAAACCTAAGGGAAGGGTAAACATTTCTGGGTCAAACAAAATCACTACGGGTAGCAAGAAGTTATTCCAACTACCCATAAATACAAAAACTGTTTGTGCTGCTAGTGCGGGTTTTGCTAAAGGCAAAACAATGCGTCGAAAAATACCAAAAGTAGTGAGTCCATCTAGCTGGGCGGCTTCTTCGAGTTCCTTAGGAAAATTGATGAAAAATTGCCGCATCATAAAAATGAAGGTAGCATTTACCATGCTAGGAACAATCATTCCTTGATATGAATTTAACCAGTTGAAGGCTTTTAATATCAAAAAAGTGGGAATCAAGGTGATTTGTGCGGGAACTGCCAACACTGCTAAAATGAGAAAAAACCAAAAGCGTCTACCCGGAAAATGTAACCTTGCCAGCGCGTAACCTGCCATTGAGTTGAAGATGAGGTTTAAGATAGTCACACTGATGGCAATGACTATGCTATTAAATAGCCAACGAAGAAACAAAGGTTCTTGTAAAAAAATTTGTTTGTAGTTGTCGAGAGTGAAGTTGTTGGGAAAGAAAGTTGGGTCTCCACCCGCAATTTCAGAGAGGGTTTTAAATGATGCTGAAAGCGCCCATAAAAAGGGAATGAGCGTAATAACTGCATACAATGTCAGGACTATATAGAGCAAGACTGTCAACCAAAAGTGACGGGACATCTTTTTCAAACCCTTTCTCCTCCAAAAAACCGGCGCTGAATTAATGTGATACTAATAATGACGGCTGCTAGCATAAAAGCGATCGCAGCAGCATATCCCATTTGTAAATTTCGGAACACAGCTTGGTATATCAACAGAACAACTGTTAGGGTAGAGTTGTTTGGTCCACCACTGCCGTTAGAAAAGATGTACGATTGATCGAACAGTTGAAAAGTGCCAATGACTCCCATCGTTACCACGAAGAAGGTAACAGGTTTGAGCATGGGAATAGTAATGTAAATAAATTGCTGCCAACTATTAGCTCCATCAATCGCAGCTGCTTCGTAAAGAGATCGGGGAATATCTTGTAATGCTGCTAAGTAAATTACCATGAATAATGGCGCTGTTGACCAGATATTCATTAGCATAATGCCTTTAAGCGCAACTGCTGGATCTCCTAACCAGTTATAAGTAGGTAATCCTAGAAAAGCAAGAAAGTCATTCAGCAATCCATTGGTGTTATAAATCCACATGAATATAAGTGTAAGAACAGTTGAAGATGTCACTGTTGGCAAAAAGTAGAGAACACGCCACCAGTTTTTCCCGCGAATCCCTGAATTAAGAGTGACAGCAAGAATGAGAGCAAGGACAGTTTGGAGTGGAACTACTATAGCAACGTATTGTGCTGTATTGAGTAGAGCAATCCAAACTCTATCATCTTCAACTAATCTTAGAAAATTGTGAAAACCAATAAACTCATACTCAATTCCACCTAAAAGTTTGACTTTATGTAGAGAAAGAAAAACAGCCAAGAGAATCGGTGTTATTACAAAAGTACCTAACACCAGAATAGTTGGTGTCATGAATAGGTATCCGGCTAAACCTTCTGTAATTTCCCACTCAGTTCTTCTGATTAGCCTTCTCTCTTCTAGCACAAAATACCTCCAAACAGTGACCAGTGACCAGTGACCAGTGACCAGTGACCAGTGACCAGTGACCAGTGACCAGTGACCAGTGACCAGTGACCAGTGAGTTTTATTTATTATCTTGATTGACAGTGTTTTCTTAGAAAGAATTTTAAAATAAATAAAAATCTGCATTCAACAAAATATTTTTTATTGATATAAATATAAAAAAATCAATAATTCAATCCCTAAGTTTATAATTTCATGATGTATTTTAATTATAAAATGCAAAATTCAAATCTCCTACTGTTAAGTATGAAAATTAACTGGTCACTGGTCACTGGTCACTGTTAACTGGTCACTAGTCACTGTTAACAAATTATTTTGTTTCAGTTCTCTCGTCGCCAGTAAAGAAGCTCCAATGAATACAGCAAGAGAGCCAGCACTAGAAAGAATCATAGGAAAAAACCATAGATGTATCCATGTATTAATCATGGCAGCATTAGGCTTTTGGGGATGATAAAAAATTTCAACCCGATCGCCCTTTGTATATTCAGGAGAACTACTTCCTACCTTAGATTCAAAAACAACCGTTTCGCCTGTACGTGTTGTAAATTTCACTAAAGGGTAGTAAGAATTAGAGCTTTTTGTTGAGTCATGCAAATTATTAATGACTATTCCCTGTGTTGATATTGCTTTTTTAACAAAAGAATGATTGTTTAATCCTGTTGTGATGCCAACGGTAGCAAATAGAATACCAATACAAGTTAAAGCTGTTGAAGCTAAGATAGAATTATAAGTATGTAAAGATTGTATCTTCATGAAACTTTTCAAAAATAGAATAGAAGTTAGTTATACTTGTACAAAACTACCCCTTCCCCGGAAGCGATTCCGAAAAACGGGGGTAGGGAGTTGAAATTTCTGACCCCCTATTGCCCTATTTCCCGCATCCCTCTCTAATTCGGAGTCCCATAATAATCAAATCGCGCTCAATACCGTCTAGTTCTGCAACATTAGGTAAATGTCCCCAAGATTGAAAGCCAAATGTTTCAAAAAGCTTCAAACTAGGCAGGTTGTGAGCGAAGATAAAGCCCAATAGGGTTTTGATCCCCAAACTAGGGCTTTTGTGAATAGCTTGGGATAGCAGTTGCTGTCCCAAACCACGTCGATGATATTCCGGGGCGATATAAATACTAATTTCAGCAGTAGCATGATAAGCTGGTCGTCCGTAAAAAGACTGTAAACTTAACCAGCCAGTAACCTTACCATCTACTTCTAGAACCCAAAGCGGACGTTTTAAGGGTGAACGTCCCTTAAACCAAGCAAGGCGACTTTCCACAGACACTGGTTCTAAATCAGCAGTTGCCAAACGACTGGGAATTGCAGCATTGTAAATTGCCACAATTGCAGGTAAATCAATTTCAGTGGCATCGCGGATTATCATTTCTGCTAGCTAAAACAAAAATCGAAAAATATTAGCAAATTATACAACTTTAATGACTTTTTTAGATGATATCAAAAAAGTCATATTGCTTACTCTTCAAGGAAAAATGGCATTTGCAGCGATACAGGCAAAACCCGCCCAGAGGTTTGAAAATCCATGACTCCCCTCCCGCCATAAGATTACCGCTCTTCTTCTCTTCTTTCTTCTCGTCGAGACGCTATGTGCAAAGCACACACACTCGCGTTCGCGAACGTGTACTTCGCGTCTTTGTGGTTTATTGAAATAGGTATTCTTTAAGTGGTAAGAAAAGATATGTATAAGTCAAAATTTCAAGATAAATTACCACTTCAGTCTACTCATTATCCCTTCATAAGATAGATGACTTTTTGTCACTACAGCTTTCTAAGTTATGAAACAAATATATAGCTTTCAAAAATGTATTTGTTATTACTGTAAATCAGATGAGGTCAATATCAATGTAACGAATATTTACAGCTATAGGTAGAGGTTGGCTGGATTATTAGTTTTTAAACTGAGCGTAAATAGCAAAAAAAATCAGTTATATACAGTCAATATTAGGTTTGTAAGTTGTTATGTCTACGAATAACATTATTGAGAATGAAAGTAGTGAATTAAAGAAAAAGACTCCATTTATAGAAGAAGATATTAGTCTTTTTATCTTCAAGCTAAAAAATGGAGTTTGGCTCTTTGGTATTCCCTCTTGGCTTTTTGGCATTACTGATAGAAGTATCGCAGCTTTTACTGATGGTTATCTATCAACTATAGAGTTAATCCACCTCTTTACAGCTTCTTTCTTTTTCTTGACATGGTTGTATCTGAAACCTGAAGAAAACGTGGAATGTGAAGCTCAGGCAGGAAGTTTGAAGTTAAAAAGACGGCATATGATTAGTCAGGAGTATATCTTACCTTTTCCCTATCTATGCCAGATTTATCACTTGTTAAATTTAAAACATCTAGAGACAATTCATAAATTTAGCCTCAATAATTTGAAGGTTGTCAAAATTAACACAATTAAATCCACACCGAATGGAGGTAGAATTACTTTTGAAACATATTTGGATTCTCCTTTTAATGTCTTAAGAATTTGGAGACAGCCAATTGCTGAGGTGGATTTAATCTTGCATACTCCCTATACTGTGGAACTGAGCGTTCCTGTCTATAAAGAAAAAAGGATCGTTGTCATGTTTACTGCCCATCCTCTAACAGAGAACGAGCATTATTTCTTTATTGACATTTACAGCGATTTGGATTGGCCAAAACCATTCCTGCAAGTTCTGCTTCACCTTGCCTCTTATTTAACATTGGTTGAAGATTTGCCTTATTATCGCAAATTAGCTGAGAGAAATCTAGGCTATCTTACCGATCGAAACAGACTTTCAAAGCACGAAACAATGTGGCTGTTTAATAGATTTGTTGAGTTACATGGTTCGGGTATAAGAATTCCTAAGTTGATTGAAGCAAGTGCTAAATAATCCAAAATCCAAAATCTAAAATCCAAAATCTAAAATCCAAAATCGGTATTACGCTCTTGCCAACAGAGGTGCGGCTGACAAAAGGGTTTTTGTGTAAGGATGTTGTGGATAAGCAAAAATCTGTTTTGTCTGACCGATTTCAACGATTTTGCCACTGTTCATTACCGCAATGCGATCGCATAAAAATCTTGCCAACCAAAGGTCATGCGTAATAAACAAATAAGTTAACTCAAATTCCTCTTTAAGCTGTAACATTAAGTCAAGAACTTGTGATTGTACGCTAGCATCTAACATACTCACTGGTTCATCGCAAATGAGGAGTTTGGGACGAGTAATTAATGCACGTGCGATCGCAACCCGTTGCTGCTGTCCGCCAGACAAATCGGAAGGATAGCGCCGATAATAAACCTCCTCTGGCTTTAACCCTACTTTTTCCAGCATCCACATCACCTCTTGTTTTGCCTTATCTGGACTAGCTAACTTATGAATCAGTAAAGGATCTGCGATACTTTGCCCTACTGTCATTGCAGGATTTAAACAAGCATGAGGATCTTGAAACACCATCTGCATTTGTCGCCTAGAGATGCGAATCTCCTGACGCGAAAGACTGGTTAAATCTTGTCCCAAAAACTCAACTTTACCCCCAGTCGGGCGAATCAGTTGGAGTATTGTCCGCGATAGGGTACTCTTTCCGCAACCAGATTCCCCAACCAATCCTAAAATTTCTCCAGGATACAGTTCGAGGTCAATTCCATCGACGGCTTTGATTGTTTGGCTTTCCCTTCTCAACAGTCGTTCTACAAAATTGGGTTCTAAGGTGTAGTGCTGTTGGAGTTCTGTAACACGCAAAATAGGGGAGTGGTGAGTCGTGAGTGGTGAGTGGGAAGCATTTTCCCCATTCCCAACTCCCAACTCCCCACTCCCCTCATCCACTGATTGAATATGCAAAGCTGCTTTTAGAAGCGCTTTTGTGTACTCGTGCTGCGGTTGTTGAAAGACTGTTTGGGATGAACCCATTTCTACCATTTTGCCCTCATACATCACCCCAATGCGATCGCAATACTCTGCCACAAGTGCCAAGTCGTGAGAAATCAGCAGGAGTCCCATGTTTTCTTCACCGCACAGCCGTGTGAGTTCTCGTAAAATCTGAGCAGCAACGGTCACATCTAAACTGGTGGTTGGTTCATCAGCTACAATTAACTTAGGTCTAAGGAGTAAAGCGAGAGCGATCGCTACTCTTTGCCGCATACCGCCACTAAATTCGTGAGGATACTGACTCCAACGGCTGGCAGGAATTTTCACTTTTTCTAAAGTAGCAATGGCTATTTCCTTGGCTTCTCGGGTAGATAACTGGGGTGAGTGCGCCTTTAAAGTTTCCACGCAATGATTTCCAATTGTCATCAACGGATCTAAGCGTGTCATTGGATCTTGGAAAATGAGCGCTACTGCTTCTCCCCGAAATTTTCGTAACTGTTCGGGCGTCATATCAAAGACAGATTGCCCTTGAAAAGTCACTCTTCCCTCAATTTGTGTCGATAGCGGTAACAAACGCATTGCAGCTCTTCCTAGCGTAGACTTACCGCAACCTGACTCTCCCACCAATCCCATTCTTTCACCTGGTTGTAGCATGAAAGACACGCCATCTACTGCCCACTTAATTTCTTCATCACTGCGATGGGGATAGGCTACTCGCAAATTGTCAATCCAAAATAAAGATTCATTCATAATAATTTGTCATTTGTCATTTGTCATTTGTCATTGGTAAAGGTTCCAATTATCTTTACATTTCTTAAAAATGGTGTCTTTATTTTTACCTCCCTGTTATCAGCGCTCGAATATTGACTTCTAAGTTTTAAAATTAGGATACATGATTGAATCAAGGACATCAGGGTTGTTGCAGAAGTCTGTTTCTGCTTCAACTGGTCACTGGTCACTGGTCACTGGTCACTGGTCACTGGTCACTGGTCATTGGTCACTGGGCAAATATTTTTTATTCAGAGAAAATCAAACAATTACGATCCCCATTGAAAACATCCAAGGTTTCTATCCAAACTTAGATTGATTTTGCTTGGTGAATGCTAGTTTTTGGAAACTTCTTGGATACTAAATTGAAAATTTCAAGAACTCTTGACATGAAAACTTGTCAAATTTTAGGAACAGTCTATCCAGTTATAAATATGTCAAGTTTACGACAAATACAGGAGAAATATCAATCTAAAATGCAATAGTAAGTTTAAATTATTATTTTCATTATTTTTAATTATTTCCTTTGTTATATTGCTTCTTCTGCTGGTACTATTTATTCCAATATGGCATTGCAGTATTCAATGAGAGTGGTTAGGCGATTGCCGATGGCATCTAGTCTACCTTTGGCAGTGGAAGTTTGCCGCGCCCCTTGGAGAAACGTGATATCTATTTCCAATAGTCGCAGCTGCTTACTCATCTCAGTCGAATAAGACTGGACTCGCCCATTGAGACTGCTTGTGTCCTCATTAACTAAAGGTACAATCTGTTGCTGAAAAAATTTTTGCAGGCTTATTACACGTTGCCTGATTTCGGGTGCATCCAATTGAGTAGCAGCAATCTCGGAATGCAATTGCTTCAACTGAGTTGCAAATAAGTCGTATTTCTCACGAATTAGAGACATACAGCAGTTCTTGAGATAGTATTTAATGACAAGGTAATGTCAAAAAAAATTTCTGGTAGGCTAAACTTTTCTAACCTCTATCTCAAAATCTTGCGTCTCGAATAGTATTCGGGGCGGTATTTGCTATATATCAACACTTACAACTATTATGCCCGACATTCGCACTGGATAATTTGCACTGACACCTTAAGGGATCGCCCAAAACGCAAATTTTCCTTGCGTCTGTCAGTTACTCTTTCTGTTGACGGTATTACCGCCAACTCTTTCCCCTTTTGCACCTTATCACTAAATTACCATTGGCGCTATTCTATGAGCAGCACTGTATTAACTTCCAGAATTGATATTACCCTTCCGGAATGGCTACAGCAATGCCTAAATGGGTCATCTGCACAAAGCGCCCAAGCTGAAGATGACCGAAGGCATAGCGAAACATCTCTAATTTTTCGGGCATTTGAATTTGCCTACCAATTGCATCAAGGTCAGTACCGCAAGTCGGGAGAGCCATATATTTCTCATCCTGTCGCTGTTGCGGGTATACTACGAGATCTCGGTGGTAGTGCTGCTATGATAGCAGCTGGGCTACTACATGATGTAGTGGAAGATACAAATGTCACAATTGAAGAAATAGAGCAACACTTCGGTACTGAAGTTAGGCAATTGGTGGAAGGCGTAACAAAGCTTTCTAAAATTAACTTCAAAAGCAAGACTGAAAGCCAAGCAGAAAATTTTCGTCGAATGTTCTTGTCAATGGCGCAAGACATTAGAGTGATTGTGGTGAAGTTGGCAGATCGCTTGCACAATATGCGGACTCTCGAACATCTTCCCGAAGACAAACGCAAAACCATTGCTCTAGAAACACGAGAAATTTTTGCACCTCTGGCGAATCGATTGGGAATCTGGCGGATTAAATGGGAATTGGAGGATTTCTCCTTTAAGTATTTAGAACCTGAATCATACCGTCAAATTCAAGAGCACGTAGCCGAAAAACGAGGAGCGAGAGAAGAGAGATTAGCAAGCGTCGCTGAAACTTTGCGGAATCGGTTGGTAGAAGCAGGAATTCAATGCCTTGATATTAGCGGGCGTCCAAAGCACCTCTACAGTATCTTTCAAAAGATGCAGCGCCAAAATAAAGAATTTCACGAAATTTACGATTTGGCAGCGCTACGAATTATTGTTAATACCAACGAAGAATGTTACCGTGCTTTGGCAATAGTGCATGATGCTTTCCGCCCCATTCCTGGGAGATTCAAGGATTACATTGGATTACCCAAGCCAAACCGTTACCAATCATTGCATACAGGTGTGATTAGTCCGTGGGCGCGTCCTTTAGAAGTGCAAATCCGGACATTGGAGATGCACCGGATTGCTGAATACGGAATTGCGGCTCATTGGAAGTATAAAGAAACGGGCGGTTCGTTAACAACTCATTTGACAGCAACAGATGATAAGTTTACTTGGTTGCGTCAATTACTGGAATGGCAGAATGACCTAAAGGATGCTCAGGAATACCTTGAAAGTGTTAAAGACAATTTGTTTGAAGATGATGTTTATGTTTTTACGCCCAAAGGAGATGTGATTTCTTTGAGTCCCGGTTCTAGTACGGTGGATTTTGCCTATCGCATTCATACAGAGGTAGGAAACCACTGTGCGGGAGCAAAGGTGAATGCACGGATGGTTCCCCTCTCCACCCGTTTGCAAAATGGAGATATTGTAGAGATAGTGACGCAAAAGAACAGCCATCCAAGTTTGGATTGGTTGAACTTTGTCAGAACTTCAGCCGCAAAGAACAGAATTAAGCAATGGTACAAGCGATCGCGTCGTGAAGAAAATGTCGCTCGCGGTCGGGAGTTATTGGAAAAGGAACTGGGTAAATCCGGCGTGGAGAACTTGATTAAGTCGCAACCGATGCAGACAGTTGCAGAGCGATGTAATTATCATTCTTGTGAGGATTTACTTGCTGCTTTAGGCTATGGTGAAGTGACTCTCAGCCTTGTGCTTAACCGTTGGCGAGAATTGGTCAAAGCACAACAACCTGCAATGGCAGTTTCAACAAGCGATCTTGCTAAGGAGTTATCTCAAGCAGCAAAAAACCTCAAAGAATCAACTCCAACAACCTCACGTTCCACTGACTCGCCAATCGTCGGAGTCGAAGGATTGGTACACCATCTTGCTGGTTGTTGTACCCCCATTCCGGGAGAACAAATTATTGGTGTTGTCACCCGTGGTCGGGGCATTTCCATCCATCGCCAGGGATGTCAAAATCTAGATAATGTGGAATGCGAACGCTTAGTTCCAGTCCATTGGAACCCAGCAGGTGAACCCTACGGTCGTCCTCAAACATATCCAGTGAGTATTCAGATTGAAGCCTTAGACCGAGTGGGAGTTTTGAAGGATATTCTTTCACGCCTGAGCGATCAAGGTATTAACGTGCGTCACGCTCAAGTGAAAACTTCCAACGGTCAACCAGCACTGATTGACTTGGGGATCGAGATCCGCGATCGTTCTCAACTAGAACAGATATTCACCCAAATCAAGAAGCTGAGCGACATTCTCAACATTCGTCGAGTTGGGCAATCTGACGAATAAATTATTAGTTAGTGGTCACTGATCATTGGTCACTGGTCACTGGTCACTGGTCACTGGTCATTGGTCACTAACTATATATACCTATAGACAGATTTGTTTTTAGAGTATAATTTTATATTTGTAAATTATATTAAAAATTATTGCTTTTACATCAGAAATGTAAAAGGTTTTGATAAGAGCGTTAAAAAAATGAGATTTAGGGTAAAAACAACTGGTGTCGTACTCGGTATTCTGGCGCTTGTCGGTTTGATGTTGGGGTTGGTTCTTGGAAGAGCAGATTTTCTCCAAGACCAAAAAGTCACATCCAATCCAAAACCCGCCGTTTCCAATCAATATGTAGATTTCCAACCTGAGGAAAGCATAAAAGCATCAGATACAAAGGCTACTATTCCTAGTGAAGATTTAGAATCTCAACCGAAGGAAACTGAAATCACACCAACTCCACAGGCGAGTGTACCTAAAGCAGATTCTCGAATCAAACAGTTAATAACAGCACCAACTCCAAAGGCAAAGACGGCGATCGCCAGTCAAGCTTCAGATCCCCGCCTGAAAGCTCAGAAAACTCAAAAGAATAACGCTCCAAAGACTCCGAGTTATTCAGTAAAAACGACTCCAGCTTTTGCAGCTTACAAACCCGGATATGAAATTGCTTGGGCGAACTCGAGCAATTATGGCGATCGCTTTGCAACAGACGTGAATGGCACACCTGTTAACAATCAACCAATTATAGTGCTTCATGAAACTGCTGCTCCTGCATCCAGTGCCATTAACTTTTTTAAAAATTCCCACGAAGATGAGAATGTCCAAGCTAGTTACCACACTATGATTAAGCTAGATGGCACTGTGGTTTACTTGGTTCCGCCGGATAAAAGAGCTTTTGGTGCAGGTAATTCCGTTTTTGATGGTTCTCAAGGACAGGAGACGGTAAAGACTAACCCGGATTTGCCTCCATCTGTAAATAACTTTGCCTATCACGTTGGTTTAGAAACTCCGCCTTCTGGAGTAGGAACTAAAGAAACAACTCACACCGGTTACACAGAAGAGCAGTATAACTCTCTTGCCTGGTTGATTGCTCAAAGTAATGTCCCGGATGAGAGAATTACGACTCACAGGGCTGTCGATCGTTCCGGTCAAAGAATTGACCCAAGAAGTTTTGATTTTGATAAGTTTTGGAATTTATTGCATTCTTTTCGGGTGATTAGTCCAGTTAAGATTAGTCAGAGTAGTAGAAGATCGCCTCTGGCACTCACAGATCGCCTTTGAACTGTCGGCTCCAACGCATTATTAGACCGTGCTTTGGTGGTAAGCTTACAATTTCTCTTTCACTTTCTGCTTGCTTTTTCTGCCAATCTGCAAACATCGCATCTAAGTCATAGTTAAAAGATTTAGCGTGTTCTTCTCGAATTTTGTGAATTTCATCTAAAATTTCATCTTGCCACATAATTTAATCTCCTAATAATTCGTAAGGGGTGCAAATTATTGGTAACTCGTATCCAAAATCAAGGCTGATTGCTGCAAGCTTTCTTTGAATTTGAGCGTTTGCAATATGCTTACAGTTCCACGTTAGCAAGTAATCTAATCCGTGAACAGTTGCTGCGGCGATGTGAACCGCATCGTCGGAAGCGTTGGGAGGAAGATTACTGCGTGCAAGAAACTGTGCTGACAAATTTTTTACAGCCTGATTGAGTTCAACTAACGGCAACCCGTTGAGGATTTGTAAACGTTTCAATGCAATTTCGGTGTCTCCTCGTGCCACTTCATCCAAAACAACTTGTGAAACGTAGAGTGTAAATGAGCTTCTACGAGATTCCCACCACTCTTTCGTGACTTCTATGTTCGCTGCCAATATCAGGTTTCTAGTCGCTCTTGCCGTAAGGTATCCTAAAATACTGGTTTCTAAGTAGACAGTTTCGCTCATACAGAACTGGTTGATAGCGGTTGCATCTAAACCATACTATCGCTAGTTAGAATTGTCATTTACTCGCGTTTCTTGGGAACCAAGTTAATCAGTGTGCGTAAAGCATTGTTAACTGCTTCTGCATTGGGAAAATATTCTCTGACATCTGGGTCGATAATGACTATGCCATCTTCACGAGTGTAGTGGTGAACAATTGTCGTGCCATCTGTTTGCTGAATGGTAACACAGTGCGATCGCCGAGAAACTTGGGAGTTTTTCCCACGTTCACCACCTGTAAGCTCGTGTTCTAAAAGCATATCATTATCTTTGGTACTGAATTCCTCAGGGTTAACGTTATTCATACACCTCACCTACTCTTACTTATACTTAATAATCCTACCGTCTCAAACTTCTACCGTATCGAAAGATTTCAATGTTGCAACATAACAGTGACCAGTGACCAGTGACCAGTGACCAGTAACCAGTGACAAATGACAAATGACAAATGACACTTCAAACATCCTCTAAATCCTTATTTAAATAACGAAGTATATTGAAAATATTTCCTTCTGCATAACTAGGTTCCAAACTTTGACTTTTTCCGCAATTTTCAAGAATATCTTTGAGTCGATTCTCTAAATTTGCTTGACTTCCTAACCGTTCGATTAATTTCTTTGTAAGCAGTGCTAATAAAAATTGCGTTTGACATTCTTTGATATGGTCTTTTGCCTGTGTTTTGAGCAAAAAATGACTGTGGAAAAGAGAAAATTTTTGGTTTATTATTTCTTCGGAAATATGCTCAATCAATTCATGGGTCACTAACTCCATTAAATCCGGTTTTTGAGTGAAAAATATACCTTGTTTTTCAATAAGCGATCGCTGTCCTAAAGCTCTTAAAGTTTCTGGTAATTTTTGCTTGGCAAGCGATGACATAATATTCTTCTGAAGTTCACATAAAGTCACTGGTTCTCGCTCAATTGCCAACCAGTACATGATTTCCTTTTCTGCTTTAGACAAACGGTTAAACTGATGCTCTAATAAATCGCGCAGATCGTCAAAAACTAACAATTCCTTCTTTAAAAATTCTAGAAATTTAGAAATATCTCCATCAAGTATTTCTTGAATTGCCGCAGCTACTATTTTCAACGCTAAGGGATTACCAGCATAATGTTTAATAACAGTACTCCAATCTTCTTCTGAACCAGAGAATTCACCTTTCAGTCGAAACACTTTCCGCGCCTCTGCTTCTTGTAATCCTGTTAATTGCCAGGAACGAACTGGAAAACCATTCCCTTCTAAAGAAATAAACTCTTTTGGTTTCTCCCTACTAGTTATCAACAAGCAACTTTTATGACGTACTTCCCCTACTCGTTTAAAAAGTTCACCATAGCCTTCGTATCCAGGCAAATAGTTGCCAACGCGTATGGTGTCAGTCTTATCAAGTGAATCTCCTCCACGTAAAATTGTTTCTACATTATCAAGAATGAGCAAACAACGTGAAGAACGCAAGTACTCTAACAAACGTAAAATTTTACCATTAATATCTTTTGGTAAAGTCGCCTCAGTTTCTTGGGATTGAGAAAAGAACTGAATTAAATCAACGAGAATTTCTTCAATAGAGGGAGCATTGCGTAAAGAACGCCAGATAAGATAATCAAAGTGTTGCTGAAGTTGTTCTGCTAACTTCACAGATAAGGTCGTCTTGCCAAGCCCTCCCATTCCCAATAATGCAACGAATCGGCAATCTTCATCAACAATCCATTTTTGTAACTCTGTTAGTTCCTCATTACGTCCGTAGAAAACCACAACATCAACTGCTTCTCCCCAATCGACACGCGGATGTGCGATCGCTGTTTCGCCAACTGCTAAGTTAGAGTTGTTACTTTCCCTGTCTAAAGTCTCTTTGTAATTTTGAGGCTCCCTTGCTTCAGACGTTAGTTTAGGAGAAACAACTACATCCTTTAATTGAGTTTGAGGAGTCTGTAAAGACGTTTGCATGGCAAGACTGCGTGCGTATCTTCCTAAAACAGCACGAACATTACTTTTTGTCACTTCCTGTTCCAATATTTCAGAAAGTAATTTCCACAATTTGGAACCGACATCTTTTAAATAGTTTGCATCATAGCCACAATTAAGCGCCATCTCTCGATAGCCCATTCCTTCCCAGGCGTGACGAAACACAGTTTCTTGAATGGAATTCAAGCTTTTTGGCTTGAGCAAATTGTCTAAAAGTATCAGGGCTTTGTCAGTATTCATAGTTTATTGCACGATAATGCTTTCAATGTTGTAAGGGAGCATCCCAATTTGGCACAAGCCTGCAAGAATAGAATTCTCTTGCTATACAAACAAAGCCAGCCTCCGCAGGCTTTGATGCATCAGTCCACGCAGGTGGACTTTGTTTGTATAGCCGCGATTTCAATTCTCTTGCGTGCTTGATATCTCCTATGCTCAACTCGAAGAAACTGGGTTTTTGGGATTACTGTACCGATGCTCTAGGCTTAAAACCAACCCTGAATTTAGAGTTCTTTCATCACCCGAATCCCAAGTATCAAAGCTACTGAACTACTTAGGAAATGAAAGACATTTTCACCTCTTCCAAGTTGCATACCAAAGGGGTGATGGATAAATGTGCCTGTAAATCCCAGAATAAGTATGAAAACACCATATGATAAAGCTAAACGGACAAGCCGAGGTTTGCTGATTCTTCTAGCAAGTAAGAGTGATATTCCCAGTCCCCAGCATATGTGAATGAAAGAGTGCAAGGGGTCTGTAATGATGAGTTTATGAATTAAGGTGGGTAGATGCAAGTTGGCTGTTGTCACAACCATTGACACCATACCCTGCACAAACAAACTACTTCCTATTAACCAGAGATATAAGCGTAAAATCGTAATATTTTTGTTATTTGTCATTTGTCATTGGTCACTGGTCACTGGTCATTGGTCACTGGTCACTGGTCACTGGTCACTGGTCACTGTTCTTTGAGATTGCCAAATCATTGCTCCTCCAGAAATCATCAGCAACACAAAAATGCTAATCCAAAACCAAGTACTGGGAATCAACCAGTTAATTTTATGGAGTTTTACATCAGCCTTCAAAACTCCTAAAATCTGAGTGAATCCCAAAACAAATTCTGTTAATCCTAATGTAAAAAGCTCTGTATATAAACAGACACGGGATAGCAAAAATGCGCCAATAGCAAGGGTAAAAAACACAGCACTGTATAACTGACTGTGAAAGCTATCAACTTTCCAAGGCCAAAAAGCAGTAAAAGTATTTGGAGCAAATAATAAACCCAAACCGTAAAAAGTCAGTAAAAATGTCTGTACTCGTAGGTAAAAACGCCATGATGAAGATACAAAAAGAGATTCTACAGGTCGCAAACGTCGATACAACCAAATATGACAGATTGTAGTGAAGGGAATGATAGCGTAAAGGAAGAACCAACCCCAGGTTATGCGTCTGCTAAAGTTAAAACGCTCTAGATAAAATAATGAAACTACTAGCAGAATGATGGTAAAAGTTAACTGCATGGGGATGATCAGCCGTGCTATTTTCCACTGACGCACCACTAATAGCATGGCTGTTGGTACAATTGCTGCCAAGTAAACTGCACCTAAAAAGTGTGAGTTGTAAGGGCGAATTTGCCATACCCAACGAGAATTGCTAAACTCCGGAAAAAAGAACAAAATAATGCTTGCTGCTGTCAGTACAATAACTTCTATCCAAGTACAAACCTGAAGTATTAAGGTGATAGGTGGGTTTTTTGTTTTGGAGGGTTTAGTATTTTGCTTTAACATTTACAGTTACCCAAGAATTTAAAATATATTCAACAACATATATATCTACCCACTCGCTGACCGCTTTTCCTTATAATAAATTTTTCCCTTTTTCATCCATACCAAATTCTACTGCACCCAAAGATTTTAAGGTAGCAATATTTGCTTGAGTTAAACCCTTAATATCAGTGATGTTCATTCCTTGGTAGGGTTTTTCAGACACAAGAGTTTTGATGTTTTCATCCGTGTTCATGTCCCACAGCTTAATCGTTTCATCCTGACTGCCACTGGCTAAAATTTTACCATCTGGGCTAAATGCAACTGACCAAATCCAAGCAGTATGCCCTTGTAAAACTTTAATACATTTGCCCTGAGAAACATCCCAAATACGGATTTTGCGATCGTCACTACCACATGCTAGTAATGGTGGAAGGTTTTGCCTTCCTGTTTCCGGAATAAAAGCAAGTTGCAAAATCAGTTTGGTATCGGTTTGTAACACTTTTACACAAGTCCCTTCTGAAATATTCCACAACCTAATAGTTCCATCAGCACCAGAACTCGCTAACATCTTGCCGTCAGAACTAAAGGCAACACTAAATACCCAACTTTTATGCCCTTCTAAAGTTTTTATACACTCACCAGTGTTAATATCCCATAATTTAATAGTGCGATCGCCACTCCCACTTGCCAATATTCCATCTTTATATGAAGCGCTGATAGGAGCAGGACAAAAAGCCACTGACCAAACCAAACTCGTGTGTTCGTTTAGTGTTTTCCTGCACTTACCACTGTTTACATCCCAAAGCTTAATTGTGCAATCTCCACCACCACTGGCTAAAGTTTTACCATCCAAACTAAAAGCAACCGACCAAACACGACTGGTATGCCCTGATAAAACATGAATGCATCGGCTATCATCCACATTCCACAGACGGATTGTACGATCTTCACTTCCACTCGCTAAGATTTTTCCATCAGGATTGAACGCCACAGACCAAACCTGATGGGTATGTCCTTTAAGAACCGCTTGACATTTGCCATCAGCAACATTCCACAGCCTGACTGTTCGATCTTCATTTGCACTAGTCAGGAACTTGCCATCAGGACTAAAGGCAATCCATCCTATCCAATTGGTGTATCCGCGTATAGTTCTCAAGCAACTGCCGTTAGAGACATTCCACAGTCTCACAGTTTGGTCTTTGCTACCACTCACTAAAATGCTACCAAGCCCATTTTGAAAAATGGGATTAAAAGCCACTGACCAAATGCGGTTGGTATGTCCGTGTAAAACCCTAATGCAATTCCCCTCAGGAATATCCCACAAACGTACAGTATGGTCTTCACTCCCACTTGCCAGTAAACTTCCATTAGGGCTAAAAGCAACTGACCAAACTAAACCCGTGTGTCCTTGTAAAGTTTTTATACAGCGTGACTCTTTTATATCCCACAAACGAACTGTCCGGTCTTCACTTCCACTTGCAAGTAAACTTCCATCAGGGCTAAAGGCAACCGAACTGACGCCACCCGTGTGTCCCTCCAAGATTTTTACACACTGACCCTCGGTGACATCCCAAAAACGGATTGTACCATCTCCACTACCACTAGCAAGTAAATTTCCTCGAGGATGGAAAGCAACTGAACTCACTCCTCCAGTATGTTCTTGCAAAGTTTTCAGACATCTTCCTGTGGCAACATCCCAGAGTTTAATAGTGCGGTCATCGCCACCACTAGCAACAATCCCACCTAGTGTAGAATCCATTAGAATTGGACTAAAAGCCACTGACCAAACCCTGCTTGTGTGTCCTTGCAGTACGTGGATGCATTCACCGGTGCTGATATCCCAAATACGAACAGTTTGGTCTTCGCTTCCACTCGCTATCATCCCTTCAGGCTTGCTAGAAGAAACAGGACTAAATGTCACAGAATGCACCCAGTTTGTATGCCCTTGTAAAGATGCTATGTATCTTATTTGAACATCTTTAATTTCCCACAAGCGCACTTCACAATTCACGTCACATGTCGCTAGCAATTCACCATCTGAACTAAAAGCAACTGAAGTTATACTACTTAACGTTTCTGCAAAAACTGATTTTGTCAGGTCTGCACCAGCAAAATTGACTTTTTGCAAGGAAGTATCTTGTAAATAAGCTTGCCATACAGTTAAATGAGAAAAATCATAGCCAGTTAAATCAACTTTTAATTGAGACAAAATATTGAGAATATTACCTGCTACATATCCAGGTTCTGGAGGTGTCTTTTGTTGCTCTTTTTCCAGAATTTGCTTTATTCTATTTTCCAAGTTAGTTTGATTGCTAGCAGCCAGAAGCTTGTCAATCAGAGGTTTGACAATCAGACGAATCTGAGCTTCTCTGATATAGTCTTTTACTTGGGCATTTAACAGCGAATGATTCTGAAAAATTTTTATTTCTCCACTCACTATCCCTTGATAAGATTCGTCAATCAACCGCTCTGTAATATAGTCCATGACTACAGGCTGTTGCGTAAAACCATTCGCTGTTTTTTCAATAAGCGATCGCTGACCCAAACCTCTCAAAGTTTCCGGTATTTTTTGCTTGGCTTCTGGGGAAAGAATATGTTCTCTTAACTCTAATATAGAAACGGGTTCTCGCTCAATTGCCAACCAGTACATCACCTCTTTTTCTAAATCTAGCAGGCGACAAAAATCGAGTTTTAACAAGTCGCGTATATCATCAAAAATCACAGTTCCTTGATTTAAAATCTCTAGATAATTAGAAATACTGCCATCAAATAAATCTTGAATTCCTCCCGCCACTATTTTCAGTGCTAGAGGATTGCCCGCATAGTGAGAAATCAGCAATTGCCATTCATTATCGGAACCAGAAAACTGACCTTTCACTCTTAATATTTCTCTAACATCTGTTTCCGTTAAACCAGTAATTGGTAATGAGCGAACCGGAAGTATTTCCCCTTCTAGCACAACAAATTCCTTGGGTTTTTCACGACTTGTTAACAACAAGCAGCTTTTATGGCGAGCTTCTCCTATACGCCGGAACAAATCGCCGTAACCTTCATATCCTTCTAAATACTGTCCTGCACGATTACCTCCACCCATAATTGTTTCAGCATTATCTAAAACGAGCAAACAACGCGAGGAACGTAAATAGTCTATTAATCGAGAAATTCTGCCATTTGTATCTTTTGGTAAATTTGCTTCTGTTGCCTGTTGATTAGATAAAAATTGCAGTAAGCTGAGCAACATATCTTCTACAGGTGGAGCATTCCGGAGGCTTCGCCAAACAACATATTCAAACTCATTTTGAATGTGTTCTGCAAATTTGATAGACAGTGCTGTTTTACCGATACCCCCCATCCCCAACAATGCAATTAAACGACAGTTTTCTTCTACTATCCATTGCTGAAGCGTATTGATTTCCTGTGTGCGCCCCAGAAAAATGGGGACATCAACCGCATCACCCCAATCTTGTTTAGGGAGTAGGGAGTGGGGAGTAGGGAGTGGGGGGTAAGAGGAGGGGGGGAGGGGGGGAGGGAGGGAGGGGGAGATAATTTCTTCTTGTCTATTTTGTACCTGTATCGCCTTGTCTTCTGCTGTAGCACGCCGTCTGAGAACTGTCCGGAAATTGCTTTTGGATATTTCTTCACCTAAGCTTTTGGAAAGTAATTTCCATAACTTTGACCCTGTGTCTTTTACATAGTTAGGGTCATAACCACAGATTTCTCCTATTTCAGGATAACTCTTGCCTTCCCAGGAATGACGTAATATTAATTCTTGCAAGTCACTTAAAGACTCTGGATGCAGCGCTGTATCTATAATAACTAATGCTTCTTCGATAGTCATTTTTCAGCCAGCTCCAGCACTCTGATTCTATTTAAGTTTACTGATTTTGAATGGTTTTTACAATAAAGTATTCAGTAGGTAGAAGACAAGACTTAGGGTGTGGTCAAAGCCCTGCGAAAGCCAGTATCCAAGCCGGATTTGTCCCCTTTTCCTGCAACCTCTTAACAAATGTGTAATTTTCTTAACCTGTCACGGATGGTGGGGAGTGCGATCGTTATCTACTCGTCAAAAGTTTTTAATTGTTTTTCAAGTCGGATCTTCTTTTTTTATTGCTAAATTAAGTTTTTTAAGGACTGATAGTGGTAGGATTACGGTTAAACTATCTTGAAGAGATAAAAAACCTCTTTTTTCTACATAATATTTTTTCGCTTTTTCGTTTTTTGAATCTATCCTAATTGCATAAACACCAATATAGTCAGAAATCAGCAAAACAGTTTCAATAGCGTGTTTTAAAAGTCTCTTTCCAACACCTAAAGACTGGTGTTGTTGGTCTACAGCCAGCTTCCCAATTAGCATAACAGGAATAGGATAAGCAGGAAGAGTATTTTTTAAGTTATCGGGTAACCCTGATGGTTCAATGTTGCTCATACTTGAAGAGTAGTAACCAACTATATTTTTACTGTCTTCAGAGGAATGTGCAACAAAGGTTTTACTTAATCCACTTTCATGATTAATCCAAGCATATTGCTTTAAGTAGTTATTAAGCTGGATATCTCCTTCGTCTGACCCGCAGTTAAATAATATTTTTTTTAAGCTGCTACGAGTATGTCCAGTACAATTTAAGGGACTAACGATCCAAGACACAAATTTATTGCTAATTCTGTAGGTTAATAATTTTACTGAAAAATAGATAACAAAGCGTCTGAAGGTTCTGGAGGATTGTTTATAATCTCTAGAAGAAATCTAGAATCTCGCTCAGATAGAATTAGGGTATCATTCTTATATTGTGCTGCCAAGTTATTGTCAAGTAGCTTGGCAATCTCCTTATTTATGAGATTTTTTCGAGTATTTAACTCTTCTTTACTTAAAACAGAATTAATGGATTTTTCTAATCTGAAAAATGCAAATTGATATTTTTGAAAAGATTGTTTAATCTCTTGAGAAGAATTAGAGGAGAAGTCAGCAGAAGAGAAATCTTGGTTGACGCCAGATAATACAAAATATCCACGCAAAACAAAGTTTTGGATGTCAGAGGAAAAGTAACACCAGTAAGAATCAACTATATGGTATAAAGCCATGTTAAGTTCAGATAGCTGTTGAAAAAAGCTATTAACATAAGCATCTAATAGCTCTTTTTCAGTTTGATAATAATCAGAAGACTTATCAGACTGAAAAATGCTTTGTACAAAAGCCTGTACTTTAGTCCCAAAAGTTGTAATTTTTGAACGCAAATCGAGCCAATTCTGTAAATTAGTACAACCTTCAGAGAATTTATTTAATATCTCTTCGATATTGGTGCTATTTCGGTGAGCAATGATTGCCAGTTCTTCTGAAACTTCTGCATCAGTAGAATTTAGAGCGAAACAACGCTCAAAAAAACGTTCATCCAATTGTTGGAGATAAACATCTTGAAGGTAATTAGGTTTGATAGCCTTTAAAATACCAGACATCATTTTTATATCTAGGTTGAAAACATACATTTTACTTCTATTCCTACTTTACCGCTAATGACCTAAGTTTTCTAGGTTATAAATTTTTCGTATTGTGAAATGAGGGCTTAAGCCCTTATTGACCAGCTGTATCCTCAAAGGAGAGAGAGGAGCAACGTTATAATCAGGGTTTGAAGCTCCTCTCCTCCTAGGAGAGGGATTTGGGGTGAGGTCTGATGAGTGCTTCGTCGAACTCACGTAATCTGAGACATTCTCTTACATTCCCACGCGGAATGCCTTTATTCTTTATTTTTCTTATAATTTTTGAAAGGAGAAAATCTTTTGCACTCTCGAAGAAAGAAAAAATCTGTTGGCAATGGAAGCTCGCATCAAATGAACGCTAGGTGTTCGATCTTGTGTATCGTTCCACCTCATATGCTGGAAAACCTGGTAGTCAATGGCAATTCCCAACAACGTGAATGGGCATTTCGCACATTAAATGTTTCAGCGCAATTTCGCGGACGGCGAAACGTTGTAGGTGCTGTCAATTTTGCCGTCTCTCCGGGTCAAAAGCGCCGAACTGTCTTCGATGCTAAAAATAGTGAAGATCTCCCCGGTCAACTTGTACGTTCTGAAGGCGATCCTCCCAGCAAAGACCCAGCAGTTAATGAAGCCTATGATGCGGCAGGCGCAACCTATGACTTATTTTATCAGGTGTATGAGCGAAATTCTATTGATGATAAGGGACTGCGTTTGGACTCTACCGTGCATTATAGTGTGAATTATGATAACGCTTTTTGGAACGGTGACCAAATGGTCTACGGCGATGGCGATGGAGAAATTTTTCACCGCTTTACCAAAGCCATTGATGTCATCGCACACGAATTGACTCATGGTGTCACCCAGCATGAAGCAAATCTAAAATACTATGGAGAAGCGGGAGCACTGAATGAATCATTTTCTGATGTTTTTGGTATTTTGGTAAAACAACGAGTTCAAAATCAGACCGCCGAACAGTCCAATTGGCTGATTGGGGAAGGCTTATTTACCTCAAGCGTTAAGGGTGTGGCTATTCGTTCTATGAAAGCACCAGGAACTGCTTATGACGATCCTATCATGGGCAAAGACCCCCAACCAGGTTCTGTTAAAGATATCTACACGAGTAGTGATGACAATGGAGGAGTTCATATAAACTCAGGAATTCCCAACCATGCTTTTTATTTAGCAGCAACAGAAATTGGTGGCTATGCTTGGGAGAAAGCCGGTAAGATATGGTATGTAACTTTACGCGATCGCTTGCGTTCCGGAGCCAATTTTAAACGTGCTGCAAACGTGACCGTTCAAGTCGCCGGAGAACTCTACGGTCAAGCAAGTAAAGAGCAAAAAGCGGTGCAGAATGCGTGGCAAAAGGTAGGCGTTTTCTAAAATTTATTGATTATGCGAGTATCGTGTGAAAGAATGGGTGGTTTTGCTGGAATCACTAAGAAAAAAACTGTTGACACAGCCAACCTTTCTCAAGACAAAGCAAAGCAACTCCCTCAATTAGTAGAAGCAGCCAATTTCTTCAATTTACCAGCACAAATAACAGCCTCCCCCACTCAACCCGACCGCTTTCAATATAAATTAACAGTAGAAGATAATGGAAAAAAACACACTGTTACTATTAGTGAAGCAGCGCTACCAGGTACATTAAGACCGCTTATTGAATGGCTTGAACAAGGATGAAGTGTGAAGTATGAAGGATAAAATATTAATCTTTTCATATTTCCTAAAAATACCGTAGAGTGGGCAATGCCCACCACGTGAAACTTGTGTGCGGCATAGCCCACCCTACGTATATTTCAAAAATCGAATCCTATTCTTCTACTTCATACTTCATACAAGCTCCCAAGCTTGTCCTTTATAGCCATACTGGAAAATTTCTGGATGCAAAACTTCTGCCAATATTTCTAATGAATCCACCAATCGCGGTCCCGGACGATTAAAGTAAGAATTCCCATCAGTAATATAGACTCTGCCACTTTGAACAGCATGGAGTTTTTCCCATTCTGGGTGCTTGCATACCAACTGGGATTCCTGACGGGTTCGATCTAAATCAAAGCCGCAGGGCATAAAAATAACGATATCTGGATTGCTGGCAATAAGCGCATCCCAAGACAAAGGAGGAGAAGGTTGGCCTGCAACGCTAAAAAGAGGTTGTCCTCCGGCTAACGTAACCAATTCAGGAATCCAATTAGCAGCCACCATTAAAGGGTCAGTCCATTCAATACAAGCAACTGTTGGCAAATGTTCTGTTTGGGACAAACCTTGTGTTTTTTGCTCTACTATCTTTACCCGAGCTTCTAAGTTTTCTAGTATAGGTCGGGAGTCTATGCCAAAAACTTTGCCTATTCTCTCAATGTCTACCCAAACATCTTGAAGAACATTTGGTCGTAAAGAAACGATCTGGGGCGCGATATTGGTAAGAGTCGCAACTGCTTCTTCTACATCTTTTAAGCTAACAGCACAGACATCACATTGGTCTTGTGTAACAATGTGAGTAGGCTGTAACTTTTCCAAAAGATCTATTTTAATTTGATAAATACTAAGGGCAGATTGTAACAAATTATTGACTTTATCATGAATTTCATTGCTAGAGGCATTGGTGTTCATACGCGCTTGCGTACAAGCAGGGCGATCTTTAATTTCTGGAGGATAGTCACATTCATGAGATCGACCCACAATTGCATCAGTTAACCCCAGTACCGCCAAGATTTCCGTGCCCCCAGGAATTAGGGAGACAATTCTTACGCCATCATCCGCCATTGCTCCACCTCTACTAGGACATATAATCAATTCTTACAGAACTTAGCCAATCCGCGAATCTTTCTATAGGTCAATGGTTGGGAATAGGGAGTGGGTAGTAGGGGTATTGGGCATGGGAAAAGAATTAATTTCATTATGAGCACACCAGACTTTTTAATAAATAGAGCGAGAATCTCTCAACGGTTGCAGCCAATCGTACTATGTGCAAGCGAACAGCAGCAGTGTCAACCTTTAGAGAACAATCAACCTCAGGTAACGACTGCTCAAAGCTACCAAATTGATGTGCCAATACCTAACGAAAACTTTCAGCAGAAGGACAAAAAACCTTTGTCAGATGGAGAAGCCCGGTTTAAATATCTGTCTGAAGCTGGTTTTGAAGGGTTAATCATACATGAGAATGGCATCATAATTGATGTCAACAGTGTTTTAGTAAACATGAGTGGCTATGAAGTCTCTGAATTGATTGACAAAAGTGCTTTTGCGCTGTTTACTCCTGATTCACAAGAATTAGTCAAAAAAAATATTTTTTCCGGATATGAAAAACCCTATGAAGGAGTTGTAGTTAAGAAATCCGGTGTTACTTTTCCGGTTGAACTACAAGGTAAGGTAGTTCCTTACCAAGGACAGCAAATGCAGGTGGTCGCGATTCGAGATATCACAGCCCAAAAGCAAGCAGAAGATGTTTGGCGAGAAAGAGAAAATCGTCTGCGAAAGCAAAGCCAGACCTTGGTACAACTTGCTCGAAGTCAAACTTTTCAGCAAGGGGATCTCAACGCGGCGCTAAAGGAAATAACAGAAGCGGCTGCCCGAACTTTAGAGGTGGCACGCGTTAGTGTATGGTTATATAATCGAGATGGCTCAAAAGTTGAATGTATAGATTTATATAGTTCAACAACAAAGCGTCATACCAGAGGTATGTCACTGATAAAAGCCAATTATCTTACTTATTTTCAAGCTTTAGAAGAGCAGCGTATTATAGCATCTAATGACGCACTTGAAGATAAGCGAACCCAAGAATTATCTGAATCTTATCTTTCCACATTCGGCATTACATCTCTATTAGATGCATCAATTTGGTTGGGGGATCGTCCCATCGGAGTTGTGTGTCACGAACATACAGGAAGTATCCGTCAGTGGACATTAGAAGAAGAGACTTTTGCAGGTGCGATCGCAGATTTTGTAGCCTTAGCAGTAGAAGTTAGCGCTCGCAATGCAGCACAAGAAGCCCTACAGCAAAGTGAAGCATGGTTCAGAGCTATTGTTGAAAATTCTTCAATGGGGATTGCACTTGTTGAGATGCACGGAAGAATTGCGGATATCAATCCGGCGTTGTGTCAAATGTTGGGATATTCTCAACAAGAGCTATGCGGTAAGAATTTCACGGATTATATTTTCAATCATGCAGATGATTTAGAACTTTACCAAGAATTGCTATCAAAAGTTAGGAAACGCTTAGACATGGAAAGGCGTATTCTGCATAGAGATGGTCGGCTTATATGGGTGCATTTAAGTATATCTCTGATTCCTGGCACAAATGGTGAACCTAAATTTTACCTAGTCATGATGGAGGACATTACAGACCGCAAACAAACAGAATTAAAACTCCTTGAAACTAAAGATGCAGCAGAAGCAGGTAGTAAAGCAAAAAGTGAATTTTTGGCAACAATGAGTCACGAATTGCGAACACCTTTAAATGCAATCATGGGGTTATCTCAGTTATTGCAACAAGAAATAGTTGGTTCTTTAAATGACAAGCAAAAGGAATATATCAACTGTATTTACAGTAGTGGAGAACACCTGCTAGCATTGATTAATGATATTCTCGATTTATCTAAAGTAGAAGCGGGTAAAGAAGAGCTTTTTTTATCAACCCTATATGTAGATGAAATCTGTAATTATGTTATATCAACAGTCAGCGAACGCGCCATAGAAAAGGGACTGCTCCTGACAGTAGAAATTGACGAACAAGCCAGCATTTGTGTTGCTGATGACCGTCGCATGAAACAAATGTTGCTGAATCTTCTAACGAATGCTATCAAATTTACCAATAAAGGTCAGGTATCGTTAGAAGTCAGAAAATTACCACAAGGCATTGCATTTATAGTGATAGATACAGGTATTGGTATCGATAAGAGCCAGTTTCAATTTTTATTTGAACCTTTTAAACAACTTGATGGTCGCCTCAGCCGTCAGTACGAAGGGACTGGTTTAGGTCTAGCACTAACACGTAAGTTAGCGCGGCTGCATGGTGGAGATGTGACGGTAGAATCAACATTGGGACAGGGAAGCCGCTTTACCTTATTTTTGCCCGACGATCAACCTCAAAGTGTGGATAGCGATCCTTTCGCCTCTCTTTCCCCTATTTCCTCCTCACTCTCATCCAAGAAAAAACGTATTTTACTTGTGGAACATGAAGAACATACCGCCATATTGCTGCAAGATTATCTTCAGACAATAGGTTATCAGGTTGAACGACTCAATCACGGCAATAGATTTTTAGAACTGGTGCGATCGCAACAGCCCGATTTAATTTTGTTAGATGTAGAGTTGGGAGATGTCAGTGGGTGGGATTTGCTGATACAGGTGAGAGAACAAACCGATTTACAAGATTTGCCAGTTGTTATGATGACACCATTGGTTGTAACTTGCGATCGCGATCGGGTAAAACAAGTAGGTGCTAGCGACTGTCTCAGCAAACCCATCGGTATTGTTCAACTAGAATCAGTACTTATGAGGTATTTGACTTAGTTAGTGGTTAGTTGTTAGTAGTTGGTAGGGGGAGCATCTCGTTTTGGCAAATTGCCTGTTATAAATTTTATTGCAGGTATCCTGGTACATAATGCTGAACAATCCTAGTAGTTTTAGTGGTTTTGGGGATGAAGAAGTTCTTTTAAAGGAATTTTCAACTTCTAAAGGTTCTCTGGAAGTAGCGGCTGAGGTAAGTATTGAAGGAAAAACACTTAAGCTTAAAAATATATCTATCTTTCCAAAAGATGTTTGGAGGTTTGAATTATCAACTAGAGAAGTACTAGAGTTGAAAAATCAATTAGTACAAGAGGCAAAAGCTGCTGGGTTTGAAAGATTACAAATTACTGGGAAACGAGTCAGTGGGGCTAATTTGGGAAAAAATGTGAACATAGATATTAATCTAACAAAAATCTAAAAATCCAATTAGGAGGATTTTGATGGAAAGTACAGAACTATTGGTTGAATCTTCTCAGCAGATGCTAACAGAAGGTAAAGATTTAGAGTTGATCCTTAGCTTTTTAAGAAAACATGGATGTTCAAAAACTCAGTCGATTGTTATACTGAAAGAAGTTAAAAAAATCTCTTTAGATGAAGCGAAAAGATTGGTTCACTTCAGTCAAGAATGGCAGGATGTTAGTCAAGTTGATGCAAAACTTAGTGAACGATTTTATGAAGTTTTGATTAATGATAATGTCCAAGAGTAAAAGTGATTAAAATTCATTATTATCTTTGGCATTATTAATGTTATTTCCAGCTAAATTTTTCAGCTTTGCAATAAATTTTATTTGGTACTAAATCGAAGTATCTAAATAAAGCTGGACACAGCCATCCTTCTTTTTCTTTCTCTTGCCAGCAATACCAGTGTCCGCCATATTCCTCCCGTGAGTGAATCAGCTCTGCCTGATATCCTGGGAAGGGATTCTGTGAGAATATAAGTTTGAACCCCATATCAGCATTAGGAATATTTTCCACAAGATTGTCAATCATCTGGGATACCCCACACACAAATGGCTCCCTCTCTAATCCAACAGCTTTATCGTCAAAAACCCATGTATCTTCATATCGATAGGGAAAAATTGCCATTAAAAAATTTGACATACTTTTAAGAAGTTTGAGCTACAAGCTAGTTTCTTATCTAAATTCGGAAGTAGGACAGGGTACTGAGTTTGCGATCCGACTACCCACACACTAACAACTAACAACTAACAACTAACCATTAACCTCTTTCAAAATTTGCCATGCCTTAATTAAATTACCTTGCATTAAAGCAGCCGCGCCAGAAAGAGCTTTGATTTCAGGTATGTTTGGGTTTTTCGCTAAACTGGGTTCAAGGGACTTTTGTGCGGCAACAGGTTGCCAATTATACAGTTGGACAAATGCCAGGTAAGCGTGGGAATAGGGATTTTCTGAATCTAGCTGAGTAACTTTTTGTAAAGCAGCAATAGCACCATCTACCCGTCGCTGTAAAACATTTGCTAAAGCCAAAGCATACGCCCAATCTCGATTTGAGGGAATTTGTTGCAAGCGATATTCCAAAGTTAGCCGCGCTTGTACCAAGTAATCCTGTATCGGGTCGTATTGATTAATACGTCCAACTTCATCAAATACTTGACTTAATGCCTCCGTTCCTTTAGGCAAATTTGTACCTAAAATTCTTAATTGAGTCACTAAATCCAACTCTGGTGCTGGTATAGGAGGGGCTTGAGGGTCGATTTGTAATGTGACATTTGGCACTTGAATGGGGTAACTTTCTCCTGAGAACCTGTTGAGATAAATTGCCTCTAACGAGTAAATTCCCGGTGTTACATCAGCAGGAGGAAGCATTGCAATTCTTTCGATCGCCCTGAATGTACCTTCCGGTTTTTTGGTTCCGGAATGCAAAGCCCCCATTGCTATAGCGCGATCGTGTATCCACGAGGTTGGGGAGTAGGGAGTGGGGAGTAGGGAGTGGGGAGTCTTGGTTTTCCAAGTTAGCAGGACTAAGCCATGTTGTAGTTGTTCCCATGAACCAGACCATTCGTAAGTTACAGGTACTGGGACTCCTGGTGGAGCTTTTTCTGGTACTGCGACTTGAGATAAAGTTAGGCGATCGGGCGAGACACCAGTCACACTGATTGGTTTTACCTCTATTGCTGGTGTTTGTTTGTGGTAAAGCTTTATCAGGCTACCATCGGACAAATTCCAAGACTTGTTGAGTTGAAAATTTCCGCTTTGCTCCACAGCTTGTACAATACTCGCTTGAGTTTCTCCAACCGATCCCTGGTCGCCCGTTTTGGTAAGAAACCATTCTAGCGATCGCACATCCCTATCTATAAATTTTTTTCTCGTCCCCACCTGACGCCCGTAAACTTGAAAATTCTGCAGCGCCCCATAGTAATTAAAATTGTGTTGATTAATTGCTGCTGTTGATGGCAAAACTCCTAAAGTAGAGCGTAATAATGGTTCTGTTTGAACAATATGAGCGATCGCCTGCTTGTGAGGCAATTCCTCTGCCATATAAGGATAATGCTGATTTGGACTCAAAGCCCGTGTCACCCAACTACCGATAACACCCCCAACAGGGAACAAGTTACACAACATCAGCAGAACTGCCAAAGACGCAGTACCCCATCGAATCCGCTTTCCCCAAAGATGAGAAAACCGTGTCAATCCATATGCTAAAAATACGGTTAATGTTGGTAAATATGGTAACGCGTAGCGACTATCTTTATTAATATTCAAAGATGACAGTAAATATGCACTCACGAGAAATACCGTCAACCATTTGAATGAAGAGTGGGAGAGTGGGGGAAGTTCTCCTCCTTGTCCCCCGATCCCCTTGTCCTTATTTTTAAATCCTAACCGACCCCAATAAAACAACAGAGCAACAATAGGCACTAATAACAATGGAAGAGAAACTTGATTCGGTAATTGTTGCCAGTAATAAATCCATGCCTGTAATGTATTAAGAGGAGCCTCACCTTCAGCGATCGCAGAATCTACAGTCGCCCGTTTCCCAGAAGTCAGAACAATCAACCAATTTGTGCGATACCAAGGACCAAACACCAACACCGACAAACACAAACCACCCACTAATTGAGCCAAACGTCCCCAACGGCGATCGCGTAAAGCCCCCACCCCAAGCCATACTATTGGTACCAAAAGAAAAATCAAAGCCGTTTGCTTAACCAACAAAGCCAACCCAAACGACAAACCAAAAGCAAGCGCCCACAACCACTCAACAAACCTCCTCTTTCTCAGCGCCCTCTGCGCCTCTGCGGTTCCAAAACTTCTCCACACACTCAAGCAAAAGAAACTCAAAGTCACAACCGCCGCCAAAGGATAATCCAGCAGAAAATCCAGACGTAATCGATAAAGAGCAGGTAAAACTTGACACAAGAAAGCCGCCCACAAACCTACAGACTCATCAAACAACACCTTCCCCAAACCATAAACCGACCCCAGTAAAACCCCACTAAACAAAAGCATAACCAGAGTCGCCTCATCCGGTCCAATGCCAAAAATATTCTGAACACCAGCCGTAAGTATGTACGTCAAAGGCGGTATCTTAGAAGACAATAACCATAAACTCTGCCACCAATCCCGATTCCACCACTGCGGATGCTGCAAAGCTTGCCAATAATTTAACGTACCCGTTAAATAATCCGCCTGATCCCAAGCAGGAATAGAACGATCCAAAGCAAACCAAATGCGATCGCACACCATCCCCAACACCCAAATTAAGCCGAGTATCGCGAAACTTCTAAACTTCTTGTGTCGTAAGCTCATTGACTCTCTTAGCGCCCTTGGCATCTTATTTTTACACGGTTCCTAAGGTGTAGGTATGGGGTAAATGAACAATTTGGTCTTGATACTCATTTTCTAACGCTGCTTCAGCAATAAAAATCAATTCATCAATATTTTGCCCCATACTTAATTTAGGATTGAGAATAAAAATGCCAGGAACATGACGATTTTGGGCAATGTGTTCGGCAAGATGAACAGGCATTGATGTACGATTATTAGTCACTAAGACAAAGCCATATTTTTCACACCAAAGTAAGATTTCTGGATCTAATGTTCCTTTTGCAGGAGTACTTGGTTCACCAACTATCCAAACTATTAAATTGGCATTAAGTCGCGTGAGTTGAGTTTTATAGTTAGGGTCTACATTTTCGTCAAGCAGATAATTGAGTGTCATTGACTTGATTTTTTTCTTTCTGTTCTGCTCTCAGTTTCCGCATACGAATTGCAGCGGGTGAAGGATTAAGATGTTGCGCTAAAAGTTGCTCGTGATTCCACTCTAACCAGTCAGCTACATACTTGCTCGCAAATTCTTTATTATGTAAGTAATAGAGAATCGTAGCGTATACCTGCTCTAAGGTGAGAGATGGATAAGTTTGAGTAATCTCTTCTGGAGTACGAGCACGATGAATGAAATCATAAAGGATAGTTTCAATACCTACTCTAGTACCTTTCAGACGAATATCGTTAGGCGAAAAGAACTCAAAATAGTCTTCTAGTTGCATAGGTCATTAAATAGAAAAATGAGGATAAGGATACCATCACTTTAGCAAATGGCTAATAGCTAATTGTGTTTCTACCATTAGCCATGAGCCATTTGCAATCCTACAATATTATTCAGCCCCTTCAATAGGAGCAAAACCCTGACGCTGGATATTCTCCGTCACAGTACGCGGTTCCAGAAACTGCAGCAAATAATCAGGACCCCCCGCCTTAGAGCCAACACCAGAAAGCTTAAACCCGCCAAACGGCTGTCGAGCCACAATAGCACCCGTAATCGTGCGGTTAATGTACAAATTTCCCACCTCATACTCTTCCTGAGCCAATTGAATGTGCGAAGGAGTTCTAGAATAAAGCCCACCAGTCAAGGCATAATTAGTCCCATTAGCAACAGCCAACGCCTCCTGAAAATTCTTCACCTTAATCACCGCTACAACCGGACCAAAAATTTCCTGTTGAGCGATGATAGCATTTGGAGAAACATCCGCAAAAATCACAGGACCAATAAAGTACCCATTATCCGGTGCAGACAATTCCAAAGCAATCTTTGCCTCAGCCTTACCTTTTTCAATATATTCCCGGATGCGATCGCGAGCATTAGCATCAATCACAGGTCCAACTTGCGTGATCGGGTGCTCCGCTGCACCAATATTCAGAGATTTCGTTGCTTCTACAAACCTCTGTACAAACGTATCATACACCGATTCCAGCACCACCACCCGCGAACAGGCAGAACACTTTTGTCCGCTATAACCAAACGCCGACTGTACAGCCCCAACCACAGCCTGGTCTAAATCAGCACTTTCATCCACAATAATACCATTCTTCCCACCCATCTCAGCAATCACTCGTTTCATATGCTTTTGACCGGGCTTAAGAACTGCGGCTTCTGCGTATATTCTACAACCAACCTCTTGAGAACCAGTAAAAGCAATCACATGAGTAGCCGGATGATTCACCAAATAAGCACCCACTTGAGAACCCTTTCCTGGTACATATTGATAGACACCCTTAGGGATTCCAGCCTCCACCAAAATTTCCGTCAGTTTCGCCGCAATGACAGAAGATGTTTCCGCAGGTTTGAGGAGAGTACAATTACCAGCAACCAGAGCAGCAACCGTCATACCCGTTGCGATCGCCAATGGGAAATTCCAAGGAGAAATCACCACAACAATTCCCCGAGGCTGATAAATATAACGATTTGTTTCCCCAGAAACATCGTAATTATAACCCTCATCTAACCGTTCCATTTCCAGAGCATAATAGCGAAAAAAATCAATCGCCTCAGAAACCTCACCATCAGCTTCCCGCACTGGTTTCCCAACTTCCAAAACAATCCAAGCAGAAAGTTCCGCACGGCGTTGTTCCATTAAATCGGCGGCTTTCCGCAAGATATTAGCCCGTTCCTTCGCAGGCGTTTTGCGCCAAGCAGGAAAAGCAGCCTTTGCAGCTTGCATTGCTTGTTCGGCTTGTTCAACACTCATCAATCCAATCTGACCAACCACCTCACTAAAATTAGAAGGGTTAACAGAATCTATCACCTGTTGAGTGCTGACATACTCGCCATTAATCAAAGGTAAATAAGTTTTACCAAGTTGCTCGCGCACAGATTGAAAAGCTTCACTCACTTCCCTTCTTTCCTCCTCCTTGGAAAAATCAATATCAGCCGCACCAGTGAATAATTGATTATTAACCGCAGATGAACGCTGATGGACGCGGATAATAGATTCATCATCTGCTACGGGCTGCGTTCGTCTGCGGTTACTTTCTTCTGTAACAACAGGGGGTGCTATCAATTCTTCCACCGGACGGTTCTCCATATTTTGCCGCAAGAAAGAACTATTAGCCGTGTTTTCCAACAAACGACGAATCAAATACGCCATTCCCGGTAAAAGTTCTCCATAGGGACAATAAACTCTCACCCGATATCCTTTATCAACCAAAGCCTTAGCTATTTTGTCACCCATACCGTAGAGAACTTGCATTTCAAAGCAACGACGGGGGACGTTTAAGGTTTCTGCGATCGCTATAGCTCGTGCTTGAGAGCGCACGTTATGACTGCCAATTGCAGAATACACATATTGGTGATTTTGTAGCAATAATTCAGTTAGTTGCTCGAAGTTAGCATCTGTGGCTGCTTTGTCGTTATATACAGGTTGTTTCCAGTGTTTTTGAGAGGCTTTGATAGTTTCCTGGTCCCAGTATGCGCCTTTCACCAAGCGGATGGTCACTGGGTAACCGCGCTGCTTAGCCCATGCAATCAAGTCTTGCACGTCTTGCTCGCTATCGCGCAGGTAGGCTTGAATTGTTACGCCAATATCGGTTCGATTCCTAAATTCCTCTTCCAGTAATATTTTTTTCAGGATGCTGAGAGTTAAGTCCTTGTAGGCGTACTGTTCCATATCAAAGTGAACCGCAGCACCCAGTTCTTGAGAACGACGCAAGAGAATGCGGATGCGATCGCTGACTCGTTCTTCACTACCTTTCGCATCAAGAGGGTCAAACTGAGAGTAAAACGCTGTGAGTTTGACAGAAACCTGGACTTTTGGCAAAGATTCTCCATCCGCTAAATCAATTGCGGGAACTGGTGACCAACTCTTAGATGCTTCCACCAGTTGTTGCATCAAGTCCAGATACCGTTCCAAGTAAGACTGTGCTTCTGCTTCCGTAATGACTGCTTCACCCAGCAAATCGACTGTGAAAGCCATTTTTTCCTTCCGCAGTCGCTCGATAGTTTTGAGCGCCTGTTTAATATTTTCTCCAGAAATATATTTATGAGCTAATGTTTCTGTTGCTGTTGCAACAGTAGTCGCAGCTACTTGTCCCGGTACAGAGTCAGGGTTAGCAAAGTTGAGCATTCCCTTGAGGGCGGATGGTAGTTCTACTGACTCATCACCTAGATATTCTTGTAAGTGGGCTGCAATTTCTGGTTTGCTGCGTAAAGCAGGAAGAGTATCAATAAAGCGGAATAACTGCACCCGTAACCCAGGATTGCTCATCGCCCAAGCCAGTAACTTGTCATCCCAGCGCATCTGGTCTCGCAATGCAGCAAAGAACGAACGGCTTTCCTGGGTTGCTGCTAGCAGTTGCTTGGCGATTTCTTGGGTTTTAGCTTCGTAAGTACTGGTTTTTACTTGTAAGACCACTGATAACAAACTCCATTTAAAAGAAAAGGCTATGTATTATAAAGCCTGTGTCTTCTATTTTGGCTTGTGGAATGTGCTACCACCACTCTAAAAAGCAAACGAATTTGGGCTTTTAGATCGCTCATGTGATTCATAGTGGTCTCAATACTCCGTAGGTTTTGCGGAAAAATCCGAAAATACGTAGGTTGGGTTGAGGAACGAAACCCAACATTTACAGACATTTGTTGAGTTTCTCCAAGGGTTTTCCCAACCCACAAAAATTCTCAGCCCTTGTAGTATTAATAGTGGTCTGTCACATTGATTTTGAGGAGTGATAAAAAAACCGCAAAGACGCAAAGAGCGCGAAGGAAGGGGAAAAGAAGATGAGTCTCACTACCAGTATTTTGTTGAACTTTTCTTGTACGCAAAATGTTCTAGTAGCAAGCGATGGATAAATAAAGCCCAAACAAAAACATTAGATTCTACCACGTATCTATCCTGAAATGGGGAGATTTACTATATAAGTTACAAAAATTTGTTTATCGAGTGATATGTATAATGTAGCAGCAGTTAGCTTTAATAGTACTAGTTATTTCTCCGCGATCGTCTCATAAATGCTTCAAACCTAAACTTTCACTCTAAGTTAAACTTTTGATATTCCCTTAAGGCAACGGCAAATGAACAATTTGGTCTTGATACTCACCTTCAAAAGATCCCTCTGCAATTAAGATTAACTCATCAACAGTTTCACCAATAGTTAATTTATCATTTAATATAAAAATTCCAGGGATGTGACGACCTTGAGCAATGTGGTCAGCCAAATGTACGGGCATAGATGTACGATTATTAGTTACCAATAAGAAATTATGCTCCTCACACCAATCTAATATTTCCGGGTCTAATGTGCCTCTCGGAGGAGCACCCGGATCTCCAACCACCCACATGACAAGGTTTAAACTTCTCCGCAAAAATTGACGTTGATAAACCTTATCAACATTTTCATCAAGAAGATATTTGAGAGCCATGTGTTTTCTTCTTTGCCTCTCGTTCGGCTTTAAGTTTCATAAGCTTAACAACAACTGGCGAAGGATTGCGACGTTGTTCTTCTCGCATTCTATGGCTCCATTCCAACCAATTACTCATGTAGGCACTAACTGCTTCTTTATTATGTAGGTAATAGAGGATAGTAGCATAGACCTGTTCTAAAGTGACCGATGGATAGCTTTCGACAATTTCCTCTGGAGTCCGACAACGATGTATAAAATCATAAAGGACAGTTTCAATACCTACTCTAGTACCTTTCAGACGAATATCATCAGGACGTTGAAAATCGAAGTAATCTTCTAATTGCATAACTCACCTCATTCCATAACAACTATCTTAAACCTATAAGCATTGACGCCTCCCCTGCCTGAAGGCGAGGGGATTCTTTTCGCTCAAGCCGTCTTTGGCAGAGGCTGCTTACTCGCAACGTGCCAAAGATGTAGCCTGACTGGAGCCGTCAAAGTCTCCCTACACACTCCGTCAAGGTTTATACCCAACATCGTGTTTACTTTACGCAGAATATTAGCAGCACCGTTACAATCTGCGTTGATATACCAATTTTTATTTCCAGTACGGTACAATCCCCGCTTCACTCTTTTCCCAGATGGTTTATAGCCTATGGGTTTCTCACCATGTTTCGGCAATTCGTCACCATCAAAGAATGAAGATTTTGAAGTGTACGCTTCTTCAGTTTCTACAAAATCAATACCGTGCAGTTTGCACAGCTGTTCAATCCGATCTTTCAATTTAGCCGTGGGTATTTGGACAAAAGACTGATTGCCTTTCTTGCCCATATCAACTCTCTGTTTTTGTCCTGGGTTCCACCCAAATACAATTGTCCCAATGCTTTGTTTTAAGCAATGGTCAATCACAATACGAGATGCTTTGTTAACCGCATCTCGCATTTGTCGGTTGCGTTTCTCGGTGATGCTCGCAAGATGTTTACTCCAAAAACCTTGAGGTTTACCTTCTTTCAAAGTTGCAACCTGTTTATTAAACCATTGATTAAGCGATTTGATATGCAACCCGTCAACAATGAACGAAGTCCCAATATTAGACACACAGGTTAGCCAGTTATTTTTACCGTGGTCAATACCCAGCGCTTTCATTTTGTCGAGCTTAACGGCATCTGGAGACTTTGCCGCATAGGAGTAGGCAGCGTAGAACTCCCCGTTTCTGGGAACAATAGTTAGTTCTCTAATTTGTTCTGGGTCAATGTTTGTCGGAGTAGGAAGAAACAGTTCGCTTATTCCTTCCAAGGTTTTCAATTCAGCCCCTAAAGGAATACGAACAAACGAAATTCCTAAATCAAAAGTAAGTGCTTGCTTTGGGTATGAGACTTGAAACAGCCCTCCTTTTTTCCTATAGCTAGGCGGTTTTGGCTCTGAATTTAAATGCGGCAATTCCCCTCTACGCCACATAGGAAGCAGTTCTTTGAAGCTTTTAAATCCTTCAGCGACAGATTTTAATGTTTGTTGTGCTGACTGAGAATAGAGCAGTTTATAGTTAAGCTCTTCCTTCAAATCATGCGCCATTTGCTCATAAGGCACGCTTGGTAAGTTGCCAGGATGAGTTAGCTTGTGGTTCTGATTAATGTAATAGATAGCTTGATTCCAGAGACTGTTGGAACGCTTACAGATAAATTCCAGAATGTTTGTCTCAAACTGGGGTAGTTTAATGCGAATGAGTTGAGTTTGTATGAGTTCTGCCAAAAATTAAATCTCCTTTATTGTTGGCACAATTGTTTTATTATACAATAGCTGTATACAACAACGCAACCTTGAATTCCGGATATATGGCTAAATTTTCTCCTGACGAGTACAGACACGAAGGGAATGCAGTCTCACTACTCAACTACCATTTCGTTTTCATTCCTAAGCGTAGAAAAAAAGTATTAGTTGGTCGTATAGCTGAAAGACTACAAGAAATTATTTGTGATGTTTGCAACGAAAACCGATGGAAGATTGTGGCAATGGAAATTATGCCTGACCACGTGCATCTATTTATTAATGCTAAACCTACCGACAACCCGTCCTTGATTATGAATCGTGTTAAAGGAAGAGCATCTCATTTCTTGCGTAAAGAGTTTCCTGAATTACTTAAACTCCCTACTTTATGGACTCCCAGCTATTTTGTTTCAACTGCTGGTAATATTTGTACGGAAACCGTGAAGCGGTATATTGCACAACAGAGAGAATAGCGAAAGTACCTGCACCCTAAAGGGTGCTTGCGGCTTTCATCCGGGAGACCAAGCTCTTAAAAAATGGGGAAACCCTCAAACCCCTTAACTGTCTAGAGGTAGTGCAGGATATCCATAAATAGGGTTTCCCCATTTTTCTTGCCCAATTCCAGCCCTTGTCTAAAGCACAGATGTATCTCTCCGCCACGCTCCGAGCTACATCTTCAAGGGTTTTCAGCCGTTTTCCTTATAATGTAACGTGAGTTCGACAGACCTCACTACGGTGTACACAAAAGTCGAATTTACCCCCCTTAGAAAGGCTACGATGTACACACAAGTCGAGTTAGGAATCAAATGGTTGAAATCAGGATGAAAATTTATGTTTAAAATCCTTAATTTTCCGTTCACCCTTATCAATTGGGAACTTGCGTCTCGAACACTAATTTTTCTAAATAGCTCGCGATCTCATGAGTACTGGTATCCAGGGGCGGTGAGTACATTTGCTGAATTTTCTCGACAGATGGATAACTCAGAGTCACTCGCCGTGACTTGTAATTAGCTTTTTGCATATTTGTAGTTGGGTGAACGCTTATTGTCTGTTACTAGGTTTTACCCGGTGAAATGGTATCCGTATAGAAAATGAACTTAGCAACAAAGTCCATATCAAATGACAATTTAGATGGGAGACTTTTATTATGGTCACAACCATAACACCCGCAGAAACCAGAACCATACTTGAAAACATTAGCTGGCAAACGTTTAAAAGTATGCTGGCTGACATGGGATCGGAGCGTAACACCAGACTTGCTTATGACAATGGAATAGTAGAAATTATGTCTCCACATAAGGCACATGAAAACCCCAACCGCTTAATTGAAGGTTTTATTGTAGTGTTATGTGAAGAACTGGGCTTGGAAATTAGCCGCACTGGCTCGCTGACTTTAACACGAGATGACTTGGAGAAGGGAGGAGAGCCAGACAGTAGCTACTACATTCAGAACGAGTCCTTAGATTTACCTTCTTCATTGCTTCTCTTTCAGCTTTCAGTTTCATTAATTTGACTACAACTGGTGGCGGATTCCGTCGCTGTTCTTCTCGCATTCTGTGGCTCCATTCCAACCAGTCAGCTATATACGTGCTAACTGCTTCTTTATTATGCAAGTAATAGAGAATTGTTGCATAAACCTGTTCCAGTGTAAGTGATGTATAAATATTTGCAATTTCCTCAGGAGTCCGAGCACGATAAATGTACTCGTAAAGAACAGTTTCAATTCCTACTCTTGTACCTTTCAACCGAATATCATCAGGACGCTGAAAATCGAAGTAATCTTCTAATTGCATAACTCACCTCATTCCATAACAATTATCTTAATATACAAACATTTACTCTCTATCCATTCCTCTGTGCTCTCTGCGTTCTGGTGCGGTTCAATAATTTTTCCATTTAACACCTGTAAAAAGTCCATTCCATCACTTATTTCTTTTCGGATTCATTCTTATATTTTTGGATAGCTGCTTTCAACCTTGGATTGAGTTCTGGAGGGTTTTCTATAGCTGATACAAAAATTTCCCAATCCTGTTCAGAAAGAACCATAGACTCTGGTTCTGGTATTTCTTCTGTTGCTGCATTTATAGCCAATTCAACTAGATACTCACTCAAGGTTAAACACCTCATAGCAGCAGCTTTTTCCAGAGTTTGCTTCTGTTCTTCATTAAGTGTAATTTCGATTTGAGTAGTTTTTACTTCACTTGATGTTGACATAGGTACGATCGCTTTGCTCTACTACCAAGATAAACTATAGGATTGCGATACCGTATAGCTAGTAATCAAAGAAGTCTAAGACCCCCAACTTCTCGAAACGGACAGTCAACTGACAAATATTGCTCATGGGCTAGCAAGCCTATAGTTTTTTAGACTGGTAATTATAGCATAGCTAGACAAGAATTGCTAAAAAGAGGTATCAAATGTGACTTTTTAGAGCTACTCTATGGAAATTCTTGCCTTTCATAGTGCAGTATGTTCATTAGTACTAGAAAACGTGGTGAAAACCTATGCCAATTACTCTAGAAGCCAGTACTTTATCTCTCAATGACGTTCATCGCTTGTTGAAACTGCAAAAAACGCCCAATGGTTCATCGTTTACAGAATACTTAACTTTAGAGCCTTTGACGGAGTTGGAACAGCAGGATTTATCACGCATTAGTAACGACTTTGAACGTTACTTTAACGCTGGAAAAGTTTCTGAAGGTTTAGTTAAATTTTTAGCGATCGCACCTCTGTTGCGATTATCTGGATTTTATGATGTTCCTATTCGCTTGACAATGGAAGATGCGATCGCTATCTCCATTGAAGACGAGGACACAAAGATCACAGGACGGATGGACATTTTAGCAGTGAGCAACACTCAAGCAAAGACAGCGAATACGTTTTGGATTTTGGTAATAGAAACAAAAAACAGTTCGGTAGACGTTTCCGAAGGTTTACCCCAACTGCTGACTTACGCTTTTAAAAGCTTAGAAAAGCAATCATCCGTTTGGGGACTAGCAACAAACGGTCATCGTTACCAGTTTGTCCGTCTCGAACGAGGAAATCCCCCTACCTATCAGTTAATGCCATTACTGAACCTAATTCAATCTGAGGACAGTATTCAGCTAGTACAGGTTTTGAAAGCAATTTGCAAACTAGAAAATTAGGGAGTCAAATTCCTGACTCTGCAAAGTTGAGAATTTTTTCGTCTGTTGACTTCTACTTTACTAGAAGATAGAGGGGTAACTAAGATTAGTTGAAGTACTCATAATCAGGAAGGTACGGTGGTTTCAGGCTACTAAAGAATGTAGAAGCTGATTTTAGAAGATACTCAGTATAAGCAAAGTGTCGGGGATGTGGATAACAGGATGCAAGACGGCGATACTCAAAGGTATCAGCTACAAACCAAATTACTTCGCTATTAGGATAGGTAGTAGTATCAAGAACCTTTACAGACTCACGCCAATGTGCAAATTTTGGTTGATTTAAGTGAGAATTGGGTATGAATAGACGCCCAACGGGGATACCAGGATATTTACTAGTATTAATTAAAAACTCAGGATTTTTCATTTCGTTTATCTCCAATAGTTTTCTTCAATTGTTTAAAGCGTTAGCTTCCGAAGCGGGAGTATCTATCCCCCATTCCTCTAAACCTCTAGGCGTTAGCCGATCCCAACCAAAAACAAAGTGCAATCCCAGGCAAGCAATAAGTTAATGACTGGGATTGCGACATTATTAATTACCTTCTCTCGAAGCTGAAAAATAGCTTCGATGCTGTTACATGACAGTGGAAGTGAAGATATCGCGATACTGGTAAAATTTTTTTATATAGTGCGACATTAAGCGATCGCACTTTACTCCTTTAGACTGGTTAGAATTGAATATTACTGAGTACACATATTTTCATGCTGGCTAATACTTCACCACATCCACTGCTAACGCAAAAGTCAAATGCAAATAGCCAGTCCCCAATTCCCTTTGACAAGCCTGTGTACCTATCTTTCTTTACAATCTTGAACACCGTGTCTACACTGCATTGTAGAAGTTGAAATTCTCAGCAAACTATCTCCGTACAAAAAGTTAGGGATCTTGGAGCAGCTTTTCCCCGTCTCACAATTCTCTTGATAAACTAACCTTAAACTCCTCTCATTCTCAGCGTCCTCTGCGCCTCTGCGGTTCCATCATCCAAACTCCCTAACCTATTGAGAACTTTGTTGGTACACTTGAACTTCATTCCCCCAGTTAGCAACCACCTATGGTGCATATAAAACGGGTAGAACTCACAAACTTCAAATCCTTCGGCGGTACAACCTCTGTCCCCTTGCTGTCAGAGTTTACTGTCATTTCTGGACCCAACGGTTCCGGGAAATCCAATATTCTCGACGCCCTGCTTTTTTGCCTTGGGCTAGCCAGTTCAAAAGGAATGCGAGCCGATCGCCTACCCGATTTGGTCAACAATAATCAAACTGCAAAGGGAAAAGCCAGCATTGAAGCTAGCGTTACGGTGACATTTGATTTGTCAGACTTAGTTGTGGATGACGTACACCAAGTCCCAGATGTGGTAATAGATGAAGAACCCGATGTTACAGATTTAACAACTTCTGAGGAAACTGATCGCCAGGAAGAAAGCGAAGAGGAAAAATATCGTAAAACTAAAATTCAAGCAAAATCTGGTGTGGAATGGAGCGTCACCAGAAGGCTGAGAGTCACAAGCCAAGGAACCTACACCTCAAATTATTACATCAACGGTGTTTCCTGCACCCTCACAGAACTACACGAAGAACTAGAGAAACTGCGGATTCACCCTGAAGGTTACAATGTCGTACTCCAAGGGGATGTCACCAGCATTATTTCCATGAACTCTCGCGAGAGACGGGAAATTATTGATGAACTAGCAGGAGTAGCAGCATTTGACCGTAAAATTATCCAAGCCAAAGGAACTTTAGATGAAGTTAAAGAAAAGGAAGATAGCTGTCGCATTGTGGAGACAGAGTTAACCGCACAACGCGATCGCCTCTCCCAAGATCGTGCTAAAGCAGAAAAATACCAAAAACTTCGTACTGAGTATCAAGAAAAACAACTATGGGAAACCGTTTTATCATGGCGTTCCCTACAAGCCCAGCAAGAAAAGTTAGCGACACAAATCGCTGAAGGCGATCGCACAAAGAGCGAACTCACCAACCAACTTGCAACCCTAAAATCAGAAATCGCCCAAAAAACCAACGTACTCGAACAACTCAACGCCCATGTCAAAGCATTGGGAGAAGAGCAACTTTTAGCAGTACAATCCACTCTAGCCACCCAAGAAGCAGAACGCAAGCAACTTCAACGTCAACAAACGGAACTAGAAACAGCAATCCAAGAAACCATCAAACGCCAGCAACAAACACAGCAGGAAATTCAACAGCACCAGCAAACCTTAGAACAACTCGCACAAAATGAGATTGAACAAACCCAGTACATCTCATCAAGACAAATCCAACGAGATGAAGCACAACAAGAATTAGAAAAATCTCGTGAGATAGCCGCAGAAATTGCTTCCGCCTCAGAAGCTTGGGTACAGCAACAAACAACCCTCAACCGTCAAGTAGAAGCCGTACAGCAAACCGTCGATCCCCAACGCACGGAACAAGCCCAGTTAAGAGAGCGCAATAACCAATTACAGCAGCTGATCCAAGAACAAACGGAACTGATTCAAACTTTAGAACCCCAGCTAGCAGAAAAACAAGCGCAATTCGTTGATGTCGGGACTAGCCATAGCGCTTCTCTACCACAGGTTGAACAACTCGCCGAAACTTTAAAAGCTACAGAACAAGAACTGCAAATCCAACAAGATACCCAAAAGCGTCTCTTGCAAGAACAGAGGGATAAACAACGCTCCTTGGATAAGCTAGAAGCACAACAAGCAGCCCAGCAAGAAGTCCAAGGAACCCAAGCCAGCAAAGTCATTTTGCAATCGGGTATGCCTGGAGTCTGCGGAATGGTTGTACAGTTGGGACGCGTGGAACCCCGCTATCATTTGGCTTTGGAAATTTCTGCAGGTGCGCGTTTGGGGCATATAGTTGTGGAAGATGACAGCATAGCATCAGCTGGAATTGAATTGCTCAAGCAAAAACGTGCTGGTAGGGCAACTTTTCTCCCACTGACGAAAATTCAAGCTCCAAAATTGACGCAAGATTTCACCTTGCGTTATGCTAACGGCTTTGTCAATTATGCTGTTAACTTGATTGAATGCGATCGCCGTTACAAAGATGTGTTTGCTTACGTTTTTGGCAATACGGTGGTGTTTGAAAGTTTACATCAAGCACGTCAGCACTTGGGATTGTATAGAATAGTAACGTTAGATGGAGAATTGTTAGAAACCAGTGGAGCCATGACTGGTGGTAGTACAACTCAGCGTTCGGCGTTGCGGTTTGGTACGGTGGAAGCAACGGAATCTGAGGAAGTTGCCAGTTTGAAGAGTCGATTATCGGATATTGAAAAGGTTTTAGAGCGTTGTGGTGAAGCAATAAGTTCTCTGTCAGTCAGAACAAAACAACTGACACAAGAACTCACCGAAGCCAGACAGTCGCGGCGAGAACAGCAGTTACAGTTGGAACAGCTACAGAAAGACATTAAGAGTTTGACAGCGCAGTTAGAAGGAACGCGATCGCAATTAACTCAAAACCAGGAAAAGTTAGCACAGGCTCAATCTCGCTTGGAAGTCTTAGATCGGGAATTACCAGGACAAGAGCAACAATTGCAACAGTTAAGACAAGCTTTGACAGAGTTAGAACAGTCCCAAACTCCTCAAGAATGGCAACAAATTCAAGCGACTATCAAAATTCAAGAGCAACAATTACAACAAAGGGAAGGAGCCTTACGAGAATCCGAGCAAAGACTGAAAAATTTAGAAAACCAGCAGCAGCGTTTGCAAGAGAAAATTCAAGAAAGCTCAAACCGCATCCAAGAATATCAAGAGCAACAAACATCATCAACAGAAGCTCTACAGCGCGTATCTACACAAGTCAGAGAAATCAACACTCAAATTGCAGAAATTCGGGCAAATTTGAGTGAAATGGAACAGAATTTAGGAGAAGAAAAACAACAACGCGATCGCACAGAACAAGAATTGCGATCGCAAGTTACCAGAGAGCAACAGTTGGAATGGGAACAGCAAAAGCTGCAAGAAACCCAACAAACAAGGCGATCTGAGTTTGCGACATTGCAAGAGCAATTGCGTACAGTAGGAGCAGAATTACCCAGCCCATTGCCAGAAGTTCCAGATAAAGTAGATTTAGAAGACCTGCAAAAAGAATTGCGATCGCTAGCCAAACGCCTACAGGGAATGGAACCCGTCAATATGCTAGCGTTGGAACAGTACGAGCGTACCCAAAAGCGCTTAGAAGGACTCAGCGAAAAACTCCAGACTTTAGAAGGAGAACGCACCGAACTTTTGTTGCGAATTGAAAACTTTACCACCTTACGCCAACGCGCATTCAAAGAAGCTTTCGATGCGGTGAATGAAAATTTTCAATCCATCTTCGCTACCCTTTCCGAAGGCGACGGTCACTTGCAACTCGACAATCCAGAAGACCCATTTAACAGTGGATTGAACCTAGTTGCACACCCCAAAGGCAAACCAGTACAGCGACTGGCTTCTATGTCCGGAGGGGAAAAATCCCTGACAGCTTTAAGCTTTATTTTTGCGCTCCAACGCTACCGTCCATCACCATTTTACGCTTTTGATGAAGTTGATATGTTTTTAGATGGGGCAAACGTAGAACGATTAGCTAAAATGATTAAGCAACAGGCACAACAAGCACAATTTATTGTTGTCAGTTTGCGCCGACCGATGATAGAATCAGCCGAACGTACAATCGGCGTGACTCAAGCTAGAGGAGCGTACACCCAAGTTTTGGGTATCAAGTTACAATCCAACCATACAAATGCTTGAGTTTTTGATAATAATAGTGTATAGACAACCGGATTCGAGATCAGGACTCGGTATATAATGACCTCTGAACAAATTATTAGACGTTCCGATATTTTAAACACCCAGGTAATCACCCGCGATAACGGCAAACGGCTTGGCATTATCAGCCAAGTTTGGGTTGATGTCGATCAGCGAGAGGTTGTGGCTCTAAGCTTGCGAGACAGCCTGATCTCTATTTCTGGCGTGCCACGTTATATGTATCTTAATAACATCAACCAGATTGGCGATGTCATCTTGGTTGATAATGAAGATGTCATAGAGGATATTGAAGTCGAATCTTACAGCAACATAGTCACCTGGGAAGTCATCACAGAAACAGGAGACGTGTTGGGTAAAGTCCGGGGCTTCAAGTTCAACGGGGAAACAGGAAAGATTTACGCCATCACAATTGCGTCTTTAGGGCTACCGCAAATCCCCGACCAATTTCTGAGCACTTACGAGATTTCGGTAGACGAAATTGTCAGCACGGGACCAAATCGACTGATTGTATTTGAAGGCGCAGAAGAACGAGTCACCCAGCTGACAGTTGGTTTGTTAGAGCGTTTGGGTATTGGGAGAGCACCTTGGGACCGTGAAGAAGCGGAAGAATATGGTACAGGCTATGCTTCCCGCACCATAGCACCAAGCAATCAATTACCACCAGGCGTTCCATTAGAGCAACCAAAGCCAAAAATTACCCGCGCACCCGAACCTGTCATGGAGGAGCAATGGGATGAGGATTATTATGAAGAAGAACGTCCTCAGCGTCGGGTGATGGAAGCACGGCAGTACGAATCCGTTCAGTACGAAGAAGAAGAGGAAGAAGATAATTGGAGTGAAGCAACGGGTCAAGATAAGTACAAGGCACAAGCAAAGTACGAATCAAAGCCCAAAAACCCCAAGCCATACAGCACTGAGTATGACGATTATGACGACGATTTAGATCGCGATGCTTGGGCTGATGACGAACCACCAAAACCCGTGAATATTCCTAAGAAGGTTAAGGAAAGACAGCCAGAGTACGAAGAAGAAGGCGGGTATTAATTGATTTAGCGTTGTAGCTATCTTTCAAAGGTAGTGGGCGAATGGAATTCGCTACTACACAAACGAAGTCCGCCTACGCGGACTATATAAGATAAAAAAACCCACGTAGGTGGGTTTTGTCTGTATAGCCGCGAATTCTATGAGACTGGGCTAAAAATTTAAAATATCTAATGAGTCTTCTATTTCTAGATCGAGAACTCTTTCCCGTGCATTTTTGTGCTCTTCTAGTTTACCTTCTTTGCGATAAAAATCTGCGGCTCTCTGAAAATCTTCTAGGGCTTCTTGCTTATTTCCCAAATTCAAATGAGCATGACCTCGGTTGAAATAAGCATCAGCATCATGAGAATTATTGTGAATAACTTTAGTGTAATCCTTAATAGCTTCTTCGTAATCTGCTAGATCGTAACGAGCATTAGCACGGTGGTAAAGAATCTTAATATCTTGAGGATTTTTCTTAATTGCTTGAGTGTAATCCTCAATCGCTCCTTTATAATCCCCCAGATCGTGACGAGAGTGACCCCGCTTTTTATAACTGTCTGCATCGGTGGGCTGAACTTCAACAACTTGGGAAAATCCTTGCTTATCTTTTAGCAAGCTTGGATTCATTTTCATTGCTTGAGTATAATCTTCTAATGCGCCTTGACGATCGCCTATATGAGAACGCACATCAGCACGGTTTTTGTAAGCAAAGGCGTCATTGGGATTTATCCTAATAGCTTGAGAGTAATCAGCGATCGCACCTTCATAGTCTCCCAAGTGATACCGAGCTAAACCGCTTCTGATATAAACTTTACCGTAATAAGGATTTATTCTAATAGCTTGAGAGTAATCAGCGATCGCACCTTCATAATCTCCCAAATGATAGCGGGCTAAACCGCGTTTGTAATAAATAATGACATCTTTAGGATTGAGTTGCAAAACTTCATTGTAAGCTGCGATCGCATCACTATACTTTCCTTTTTCAAAGTATTCATCACCCAGTTTTATATAAAGCTGACCTAATTCTTCATTCCGGGAGGGAGAATAGCTATTTTCTTCACGATAGAAGTTGGGCTTAATCAACTGAGGTTTGGGTTGCACCTCTGGAATTTCTCGTTTAGGAAGATCTCTGTAAATAGGAGCTTGTTGTCGGGGAAAGTTATCATCTGTAAAAGTTTGTAACTGTTCTAAATAGCAACGCAATCCACCCCCGTACATTAATTGTTCCATCCCAAATGTAACTTTGCCTGTCCTAAGCTTAATCATTTGGGTCGGAAGAAAGCCAGCTAACAAGAGATGATATTCTGGTTGTGCTTCATTCACCTCTTCTTGAATCAAAATGCAAACAACAACTGCATTTTTTTGCACTTCTTCTATACTAATAGACCATCTAGCTTTGTCAAGACTGCCATGACGAGATTTGACTGCAATGCCAACCGAGGAGTCAAAAGTCAGTGTAAAATCCACTTTGCCATCGCCACCAAAGCGTTTGTCATAATCAACTTCTGTAATAAAATCTGCCAAACGTTCTTTAACAAGTTCTTCACCTAACTTTCCTTTGAGATTGCTGATAAAAACATCACGAACCGGAGAAGTACGTTTGTATTTCTCAGCCATTTGCCAGCAAAACTCTCGCAGTGCCTTTAATCTCTCGCCAGAAATAACTGTCAATTCGCTATGTTGACCTTCTGTTTCACAATGCAGCAAACGACCAGATGTGAATCTTTTGATAAAATCTGACTGCAGCGATCGCAGTAGGATAATCCAGTCCATTTATTGTTTTGCGAATCCTTAATTAACGAGTTATTTTACATAAATAACAAATTGGTGTAAACCGTCTTGACGATAGGGAGTAGGGGATAAGACATTTTTATTCCCTCGTTGTGAGCGCGTTCGCCCATGAGCGATTGTCTTTACTGTATTCAATTTAACCGATCCTGCGAATATAATTTACGACTATACAAACAAAGTCCACCTGCGTGGACTTTATTCAAACAACCTACCTCCGCAGGGTTGATCTCTATAGCCGCGATTTCCAATCACTAGAGTTGAATTATGAATTAAATCTTATACAAGTTTACTACGCATTTTCTCAGAATTCAATTAGGATTGCTCTAACAATATCAGTGATCTTACTGTATTTTTTTTGAGTAAAGCACATTATTATGTGACGATTATATCATTAATTATGAGTTAAAAATAATTTTATAACTCCGTACAAAACAGATTTTTAATATATGAAAAGACGTAAATTTCTTTGGTATTCTCTCCTTTTTAGTAGTGGTTGTACGGTGGCCAATAATCTGAATGATATTTCTAAGAAATCAGTTGTAAATTTACCTACAAAACTAAGATTTACGGTAACAGATGTTAAAGGTTTTAAAGAACTACAGCAAGATTATGGAGCCTTTCGGACTGTATTAGAGGAGATATTAAATATAAAAATTGAATTTTTTCCTGTAGAAAGTTTCATAGCAGCAGCACCTGCTTTACAGTTAGGTCAAGTGGATATAGTGCTTGCCGGTCCATCAGAATATGTCATTTTAAATGCTAGAGCAAAAGCAGTTCCTATAGTTGCCATTACAAGACCAAAATACCACTCAGTCATTGCTGTTCGTGCTGACAGTGGTATCAAATCAATATCTCAATTAAAAGGCAAAAAAATTGCTATGCGAGCAAAGGCTGGAACTGCTGGGCATATTTATCCTACAAAGCTTCTTCTTGATGCTGGGTTAGATCCAAAATCTGATGTTAAAATTCTCTTTCTAGGAGACAAGGGAATGGAAGCTTTGAAAAAAGGAGAAGTTGATGCTTTAGCACGCTCTTTTTCAGGATACGAAAAAGCTTTGAGAGACGCAGGTTTATCTGAAACAGAATTTCCAGTGATAGCGAGTGGACCGCATTTGCCTAGCGATGTGTTTGTTGTCAGTAACCATATCGATCCAGCTTTCAGGGAACACATAGGAAATTTGATGCTCAAATATCAAGATAAATTACTTCAATCTATCTTGGTATCCCCAGCTAACGAGCAGTTTCAAGGCTCAAAAATGATGACGGCTGTTGATGCTGATTACAATATGATTCGTGAAGTTTATAAAGCAATAGGGGAAGGTGAGTTTATTAATTAAGTCGGTTAGTTGTTAGTTGTTAATTGTTAGTTGTTATTAGTAATGTTTTAATGAAAAGACGAAATTTTATTGACAATTTTTTACTATTTCTTGTTGGTTGTACGACAGTCAATACTTATAATAATTCTTCTCAAATATCTCCCGTAACTTTGCCTAAAAAGCTAAGATTTACAGTGACAGACGACAAAAAATTAGAAGAAATACAGCAGAGTTTTGGTGATTTTAAAACAGCACTCGAACAGGTATTAGAAACAACGGTAGAGTTTGTTCCAGTTGAAAATTACGTTGCTGCTGCAACTGCTTTACAGTTGGATCGGGTCGATCTTGTTTTAGTTGGTCCATCTGAGTATGTGATTATACGTGCAAGAACTAAAGCTATTCCTCTGACTGCTATTACGCGTCCAAATTATCACTCACTCATCATTGTTTCTCGCAAAAGTGGCATTAAGTCACTAGCACAGTTAAAAGGAAAAAAAATTGCTTTGGGGGATTTAGGAGCAGCAGGTAGCCATATTAGTCCTTTGAAGATGCTGATAGATGCTGGATTAAATCCTAAGTCTGATGTTGAAATTTTTAACTTGGGAGAAAAAGAGCGCTTGATGAGTTTAAAAAAAGGTGAAGTTCATGCATCAGCACTGTCAAACAATACATACGAGCGAGAAGTTGTAGAAAAAAAAGCAGAGAGTGAGTTTTCAATTGTAGCGCAAAGCCCGCTCTTACCCAACGATGTTTTTATTCTCAATAGCAAATTTGAGCCTGCTGTTGTGGAGCAGATTAGATCGCGCATATTAAAGAGTCAAGAAAAACTTATTCACGCTCTGAGACTTGGACGCAAAAACAAAAAATACAAACAATCCCAACTGGTTCCTGTTAATGATGCTGATTATAATATGATTCGTGAAGTTTATCGAGCGATCGGACAAGGTACATTTTTTTAGGGAGTAGGGAGTAGGGAGTGGGGAGTGGGCTGTTAAAACTTGAAAGTTGTCCGAATAACTCCCACAAAAATACTATCATTGTTGTTGTTATGTTCTGGATTCGTAATCACAAATAAGCCAGGGGTAATGGAGATTTTATCTGTAACTTGTAACCGATAAAAACCTTCTATGTGCAAAGAAGTCCCTGGATCTGATACCTGGCTGCTTTCTACAACTTTTGGTGGTATACCAAAAACAAGACCAGCAAGATTGCCTTTTCCTCCCAAGTCTCGTAAAGCTAAAGTTACAGCATAGTTCAAAATATCTGCGCGATCGCTACTCACTTCTGACTCTACAAATGAGTAGCCTACCCAACCAGAGACAGTAAATTTAGGGTTTATACGTATGCTTGTTTGTAAGCCAAAAGAATCTGCTGACGTTGCGACGTTACCAAAGGGTCTCCTAGCATTAGCGCTACCCGTGTTACCTGTAAGGTTGACACCACTATTACCACCTCCTGCATAGTAAGAGTGAACGTAAGTTAATCCTATATCTAAATTTTTGATTGGCTTAAAGGAGAATTGTGCCAAAGCACCATAGTTACCATTAAAAAGTCCATTTTTATCAGCAGAATCTTTGGCATCACTAGCGAGATAGGCTAAAGAGAGGTTAGTAGACTTGCTGAACTCGTAGTTAATACCTAACCCTGCACCATCAGAAGCTCGATAAATAGGGTTAAACCGTCCAAAACGAGAAATCCCACCGTTCCCAGAACTTTCTAAGGGATTGAAGGTTTCAACAAAATCATTCAATTTACCTTCAACAGCAACAAGGGTAACTTTAACTTTATTACCTATGGGAAAGTAATAGTACAAATCATCTAGCCCGACTTTGTTATCCTCATCTCCATCAAATCCCAAACGAGTCATTCTAGTACCTGTGACACTACCTTGAAACTCAGTCCCATTTCTGGCTTGTAAGCGGACTCTTAAAAGGTCTTTGCCAATAAAACTAGTATCAAAATTGAGTCGCAGGCGGTCGCTAAATATAATATTATTTTGCAAATCTGAGTTGTTATTTGAATTGCTGTCTCTATCGGCTGCATCATTACCAAAAACACCACTCACAGCAAAGATAGCTTCACCAGTGAGTTTTGTGGTGGTTGAAAACTGATTCTTTTGAGCTTCATCCGTGCTAGATTCTAACACATTTATGCGTTCGCGAAGCGGCTGCTTTGCAGCATCGCCCAGCTGAGCAAGTTCTGCGACAAACTCTTCTTGCAGCTTTTGAAGTGTGGCTAAATCTTCTTTAGTGACTAGATCGGCGCTTGTAGTCGTAACAAGTTCATTGACCCGATCTAAACAAGCATTTAACCCTGCCGCAAATTCGTATCGTGTTATTACCCGGTTACCGCGATAAGTACCGTTAGGATAGCCAGCAATACAACCATACCGTTCTATTAGAGATTGTAGTGCAACAAAAGCCCAATCTGTAGCTTGCACGTCAGATAACTGAGAAACGGAGGTGACTTGCAGTTGATTGTTTTGAGAAAAGTCCGCTATGCTATATGGTCGATTTTGCTTGGGGACTGATACTTCAGCTGTAACTGTTGAAAGTGAGACAACCAAGGTTGCGATCGTAACAGTGGGGCTGAGCAGCAAAGAATTTAGCCAAATTCTTGATATCACTTGCTCACACGTAATCCAAAAGAATAGATATATAATTTAGGAATTAACTGTTACAATGCAAACCGAATATCTACTTATATTTTTGACATCTGCTTTCAACTACTTACGTACAAAAGAAAAGATTTTATGAATTGAATTTCAAGAAATTAAGACTAATAGATGAAAACACTCTTTTTTAGGAAATTCCGTAATCTTACTGCTGTCTTAATATGGAATTACCAAATAACATGAATAATATATAAGATCCTAAATTATTCATGAAAAATTTTAAGTCATGTAGGGTGAGCAATGCTAGCCCTGTCAAGGCGGCTCATAAAATTTTGATTCAGGCGGCAATTCCTCATCTTTTTCCTCTGCGCCCTCTGCGGTTTAAAAATAATTTATTTAACCGCCGAGACGCAGAGTACACAGAGGTAAGAGGTGAGAGCGCCTGCCTACTGAGATTTTAAAAATCAAACTGGATTCCTACATATACAGCAAAATTCTGAATTTTAAAAAGCAGGGTTTTGGTCTTATGTGTAGGTAAAAACATCATTAATACTTCTTGTAACTCTCTTGATTGCTTATTTAGCAAGAGTTAAAAAAATGCTATTTCGCAGTTCTAGTTCTGCTTCGGAAAACCTAGAAAGCAAAGCTAAAGAGAAACAGTTAGGCTTAAAATCTTTCTTTGGTAAAATAAAAATCAATTACTTCATTAATAGTCTAAGTATTGCTAAAAAAATTGGTTACGGATATTCTGTGTCAATTGGTCTTGCTATTTTAGGCACAACGAGCGGGCTAGTCATCGCTGATTACTACGAAAAACAAGCTCAGATACAGTTAGAGCTAGCTTATCAGCAAGAGGATATGTTAAGAAATTTAGAAAATGCAGTGATGACAACACGATTACATCCTCAGCGCTTAGTAACAGTTATAGAAGATTCTGTTTGGTTAGAATTTGAAAAAAATAAATTTTTAGCTCATGTGGAGCAAGTTAAGATATTTTTATCGGAACTTGAGTTTTTTATCAAAAAAAATCCCAATCATTTAGCAGTAGAATATGAATATTTAACAAATATTTTACAAAAATATCAAAAAAATACAGAATCTTATAGTACTTTAATAAAGTCTTTTTGGGAAAAAATAGACTCTAATAAATTAGAGATGAAAAAGACATCAAGTAACCAGAGTGAATTTATGGTTATTATGAAGGGGAAGGAAGCTGCTCGCATCAATGTTACCTTTGAATTGATTTCAGAAGAGTTAAGTCGAATTTTAATCCGAGCTAAAACTCAAAAACAGCACGCAAATACCAGCTTTAGTCATGCTCAAGCACTGCGATTGCAAACTATCTTTGGAAGCATGCTTCTGTCAGTTGCCATCGCCGCAGCATTAGCACTCTACACTAGTGGGGGAATCGCCCGTCCTCTACTTGCAGTAACTGATGTTGCTAGAAAAATTACTCAAGAACAAGATTTTGATCTCAGATCCCCTGTCACGAGTACCGATGAAGTAGGTACGCTTGCAACCTCCCTCAATCAATTGGTGCAATGGGTAGGAGATTACACCCATGAACTAGAAGTTTCTCGCCAAACTTTAGAACAACGAGTAGAAGAACGAACTCAAGAACTGAAACTTGCATTGCAAGATCTGCAAGAAACCCAGGGTCAACTCATTCAAACAGAAAAAATGTCTTCCCTTGGTCAAATGGTAGCAGGAGTTGCCCATGAAATTAATAACCCTGTTAACTTTATTTATGGCAATATTGAATGTGCTAGTTGTTATTTTCAAGACTTACTTGATTTAATACATTTATATCAGCAGCAATATCCCAACCAGAACAAAATTATTGAAGAGAAAATTCAAGAAATTGAATTTGAGTTTCTCAGCAATGATTTATTTAAAATGCTTTCTTCCATGAAAATAGGCGCACAGCGCATTCGAGAAATAGTGTTATCTTTGCGAAACTTCTCTCGGCTAGATGAAGCTGAGATGAAAGAAGTTGATATTCATGAAGGCATAGACAATACATTATTAATTCTCAATCATCGAATTAAGCAGGAGATTGAAATTATAAAAAAATATGGAAACTTGCCTTTAGTTGAGTGCTATCCAGCACAACTCAATCAAGTGTTTATGAATATTTTAAGTAACGCGATAGATGCACTGATAGATGAAAATGTAAGTAGCAACAAACAGATTGCGATCGAGACATCAAAGTTAAATAATAATCAAGTAAAAATAGTAATAAAGGATAATGGACCTGGAATTCCTTCTGAAATTAAAAATAAGCTTTTCGATCCGTTTTTTACAACTAAACCAGTCGGAAAAGGGACTGGTTTAGGATTAAGTATTTGTTACAAAATTATTGAAAAGCACAAGGGCAACATTGAAGTGGTTTCAGATCTTGGTAAAGGAACCGAATTTATACTGACGTTACCGATTAAGTAGTTGTTAGTTGTTAGTTGTTAGTTGTTAGTGGTCACTGGTCACTGGTCACTGGTCACTGGTCACTATCCCCAGTCCCCAATTGCTCGTATCATGAAAATATAGAAAAGTAGCCAAATCTCAACGGCATAACATGGGCAGTATTTGGGAACTAGATTTTTACTCACGTCCAATAGTGGACGAAAATCAAAAAAAACTTTGGGAAGTCTTGGTATGCGAAAGCCCGTTAGATACGAGCACCAAAGTAGATTCTGTTTTTCGCTTTGCCAAGTATTGCCCCAGTACTGAAGTCAATTCAGTATGGTTGCGGACGGCTGTAGAAGAAGCCATTGAGAAAGCAGGTGCTTCTCCAAGGAGAATTCGCTTTTTCCGTCGCCAAATGAACAATATGATTACAAAAGCCTGCAAAGACCTTGGTATTCCCGCACAACAAAGTCGCCGGACTTTGCTGCTGAACCAATGGCTGCAACACAGGATGGAAGACGTCTATCCCCAGGAAGCAGGGTATCAAGCAGGAACTAATCCCTCAGTGCGTTTGGAAAATCCCTTACCCCAACGGTTACCAGACGCTTTAGAAGGACAGCAGTGGTCATTTGTTACCTTACAGGGTACGGATTTTGCTGAGATGCACGAGTGGGAAATTGGTTTTAGCGAAGCATTTCCTTTAGATCTCGTGCAAGTTTCCCCTGAAACCCGCATTCCCGGTATTTTGATTTTCTCACCCAGAGCATTACCTCTAGCGGCTTGGATGTCTGGTTTGGAGTTGGCGTGGTTGAAATTTGATAACAGTCAAGGAGCAAGATTAATCTTAGAAACTGGTGCTACTGAAAGCTGGATTTTGGCAAATATCAAAAATGCCAAAACTCTGGCAGAAGCTAAAGGTTTTGAAGAAGCAAAGCAGAAAGCCAACGGAGTGCATTTTATAGCAGTGCAGTCCAATCCGCAAGAAGAATCTTTTGCTGGATTTTGGCTTTTACAAGAGGTCAATCTGCCGTAAATTTATTTGGGAAACAGGTAATGGGGCATAGCGTATTGGGCATAGAGAATAGGTAAAACTTATCTACAATGCCCAATGCCCAATGCCCAATGCCCAATGCCCAATGCCCAATGCCTAATGCAAGCTAGCAAAAAACATGGAGCCTCAAAAATTACCTCAATATTCACTAGCAGAGCAATTGCTTGAACTTTCGGTAAAATCTGGAGCAGAAGCAGCCGAAGTGTATCAATCACTCTCGCTGTCTCGACCCGTGTTTTTTGAAGCCAATCGCCTTAAGCAGTTAGAAACCAGTCAATCAGAAGGTACAGCATTGCGGTTGTGGCAAAACGGGCGTCCAGGGTTAGCCGTAGCTTACGGTCCGGTGGAACCACAAGCATTGGTAGAACGTGCTTTAGCCCTAAGTCAATTGAATCAACAAGAAATAGTAGAATTAAATGGGAACTCCAAGCCTTTCTACCCAGATTTGGGGAAAAGTGTGCCTGTAGAAAAGTTGGTAGAATGGGGTAAAGAAGCGATCGCACTCGTTCGCGAGGTTTACCCAGATGTAATTTGTACTGGTGACTGGGAATGCGATGTGGAAACGACTAGACTTATCAACACTAGAGGTTTAGATTGTCACTACACTGATACAACTCTCAGTTGCTATATAGAAGCAGAATGGGTACGCGGTGATGATTTCTTAAGCGTTGCTGATGGTGAAACAGAACGCAATGACCTACAGCCTGAAAAAGTCGCTCAGCAAATTTTACAACGGTTGGCGTGGGCAAAAGAAAATGTAGCATCCCCTAACGGTCGCGTTCCAGTTCTATTCACGTCTAAAGCAGCAGATATGCTTTGGAGTACCGTGCAAGCAGCTTTAAATGGCAAAAGAGTCTTGGAAAAAGCTTCCCCCTGGGCAGAACGCATTGGAAAATTCGTGGTTTCTCCAACTTTAACCCTGTATCAAGACCCCCAAGCAGGACCCTATAGCTGTCCGTTTGATGATGAAGGGACTCCAACTCAGCCTTTAGTCTTTATTGAAAATGGTATTCTACAGCATTTTTACAGCGATCGCACAACTGGGCGTCAATTAGGCATTCCATCTACTGGTAATAGTTTTCGTCCTGGGTTAAATAGCTACCCCACCCCTGGCTTATTTAATTTTCTCATCCAACCCGGTTCTGGAACTTTACAAGAGTTGATTCAACATTTAGACCGAGGATTGATCGTGGATCAAATGCTAGGTGGAAATACTGAGATGTCAGGAGACTTTTCTATTAATGTTGATTTAGGCTACCTTGTTCAAGATGGTGAAGCGATCGGACGTATCAAGGATACAATGGTCGCTGGCAACGTTTATACAGTTCTCAAACAACTCGTTAAATTGGGCAGCGATGCCGATTGGAATGGTTCTTGTTACACACCATCTCTAATAGTAGAAGAACTTTCTATCACGGGGAAACAGTGACCAGTGACCAGTGACCAGTGACCAGTGACCAGTGCCGTGTTTTCCGCTATGATTGAAAATAAGGAAGGTAGGCTGAAAACCCACGTTAACTCAGAACTACAAATCATTTTTCCTGCCTGGTGAGACGACGCTCAGCAGGGCGTGCAAGTCCGGCATAGGCGGCGTAAGAAGCGATCGCAAACAATGCCATGACACTGGACATAGCGATGGCAGTGTGCCCATCATAAAGGAAAGCAACCAGTCCACTTGCGAGTGCGCCACTCAGCATTTGCAGAAATCCAACTACAGCACTGGCGACTCCAGCACTTTCTGGCACTGGCTGGATGGCACTGTGTATCGCGTTTGGTGATACGATCCCGCGACAGAAGGTATTGAGTATGAGTAGGGGGATGAGTGTAGTCACTTGTGCGACACCACTCACCGAAACAATCACCAGTGCTACAGCCGACGCAGTACCAATCACCAACCCCATAGTTAGCAACTTTGTAGGCGACACACCACGGATACTCAAGCGTCCGTTGAGGAACGATCCCACCATAATGCCAAAAGCAGTTGATGCAAATAGCCAACCGTAAGTTGTGGTTGAGACACCAAAGACATCGAGCATCACCAATGGCGATCCCGCTACGTAGGCAAACATACACCCAAAATACAGGGCATTGACAAGGGCATAGCCGAGACAAATGGGATTGCTGAGAATACGCCCGTAATTTTTAATGAGCCGAGATGGCTGGATGGCATTTAGATCGCGGTGAGCCAGCGACTCGCCCAGTCCAAAGGCAACGGACAGCAAGAGCAAAAACCCTCCCACAGCCAGCGTTCCATAAATCGCCCGCCAATTTGCGATCGCTATCACTAACCCACCAATTGTCGGTGCGATCGTTGGCGCTACACTCATGATGAGGTTGACATAAGATAGTTGGGCGCGTGCTGCTGCTCCTTCAAATAAATCCCGGACAATCGCTAGCGTCATAACCATACCCGCACCTGCACCTGCACCCTGAACTAAGCGCCAAGCAATTGTAAGAGTTTTAGCGAATTTACATAGTTCGGTTTTTTCCCACCTAACTACTGACCACTTCCAAAAAACTGTAAGGAGAAATCTTCACGCACTTGCGTATGATTTAGTCCGCGTCGGCGGACGAGCGTTTGTATAGCCGTGATTTCTAATCGCCCGGTTTAATCCCAATCTCCACTCCCCACTCCCCACTCCCCAATCTACTTAATTTGATGAAAATGACTTTGGTAGTAGAAAATGGGTATATTCCTAATCCTGCCTGTATGTAAATTTTTATGTCGCCTCCTTTACTTACTAAATCCTTCCGTGCATTTTGGCAACCAAGAAGAGGTTTAGCAATTGCAGAAGCGTCAGTGATTGGTTTGGTTGCAGCTTTATCCGCAGTCTTCTTCAAAGTGGGATCGGGATGGTTGGGGACTTGGCGAGTCCAAAGTTCCCATATTCTTCCAGCTTGGTTGGTTTTACCCATCATTGGTGTGAGCTTTGGGTATCTTGCTGGGTTATTGGTAGAAAGGTTAGCACCCGAAGCATCCGGAGGCGGTATTCCTCAAGTAAAAGCGTCGCTTGCTAACGTACCTGTAACACTATCGTGGCGTGTTGCTGCTGTGAAGCTTGTCAGTGCAACCATTGCTTTAGGGTCGGGTTTAACCCTCGGTCGTCAAGGTCCTACCGTTCATGTTGGGGCGGCGTTAGCTGCGGGGATGAGTCGCTGGGTTCCGACTTCTCCCGATCATCGACGACAAATGATCGCAGCTGGTGCTGGTGCGGGATTGGCTGCAGCTTTTAATGCTCCCATTGCAGGAGTATTGTTTATCGTAGAGGAATTGCTCCAAGATTTATCAGGACTGACTTTAGGAACGGCTATTATTGCTTCGTTTATTGGTGGGGTCGTCTCGCGGTTGTTGGGTGGACGAAGTTTGGAACTGAGCCTGGAGTTAGCTAAATCTTCTAGCAGCTTTTCTCTGCCAGAAATACCTTTTTACCTGATTTTGGGAATTTTAGCAGGATTGCTCGCAGGTTTGTTTAATCGGGGGTTAATTGCAAGTATCAGTGTATACCGTAAACTTCATATCAGTTTACCTTTGAGGGTCGCTTTAGCAGGTTTGATATCAGGTTTGGTAGTTGCAATGCTACCCGTTCCTTTCCGGAATAATACTGGATTGCGGGAGTTTGTGATTACAGGTGGAGTCGATCCTCTCATAGCAGTGCTGGCTTTTGTGGCTCAATTCATCCTAACTTTAGTCGCATTTGGTTCGGGCGCGCCTGGAGGATTGTTTGCTCCTAGTCTAATTCTAGGTTCTTGTTTGGGCTACATCATTGGTGTTTTTCAGTCATACGTTTTGGGAAGAGGGGATGCTACGACTTACGCACTAGCGGGAATGGGAGCATTTTTTAGCGCTGTCTCTAAAGTACCAATCACAGCAATTGTGATTGTGTTTGAGATGACAACAGATTTTAATTTAGTTCTGCCGTTGATGATTGGTTCAGTGACTTCTTACCTAGTGGCTGAAAAAATCTTGCCAGGATCTTTGTATGACAGACTTTTACAGCTAAATGGTATCAATATCCAAAAACAAGCCCCTATTGAGGAAGTCTTAACAAAACTGACAGCAAAAGACGTGATGCAACAACGGGTAGAAACTCTTGAGGCAGAAATGACTCTAGAAGAAGTGGCAGAGATTTTCTCCCGTTCTCATCATCGAGGTTTTCCAGTGGTGGAAGACAGCAAACTAGTGGGTATTATTACTCAAAGCGATTTACTGAAAATGCGCGACAAGCCAAAGGATTCTCCTTTAAGGGATATTATGACAGGCGATCCGTTGACGGTGAATCCCACTCATAACCTCAGTAATGTACTGTACTTACTAGATCGCTACCAAATTAGTCGTTTACCAGTTGTTGAAGGGCGCAGACTTATTGGTATCATTACCCGTGCTGACATTATTCGGGCAGAAGCAAAGTATCTCAATGCCGAAAATAAGCAGTCAGGACCGCGATTGGAACCTTCTTATGTTGTGTATCAAACACGATCGCCCAGTACTGGTAGCGGTAGGTTATTAGTCCCAATTGCCAATCCAGAAACCGCCGGTACACTCTTGGAAATGGCAGCAGCCATCGCCTGCGATCGCCATTATGAAATAGAATGCGTACAAGTCATGCTGGTTTCCCGTCACAGTTCTACCACCGAAACACCTGTAAAAACAACAAAAAGCCGTCGTCTCCTGCGCTTAGCAGAGGCTATGGGGAAAAAACGCAAAATTCCCATACATACACAAATCCGGGTTACCCACGATATAGCCCATGCAATTCTAGAGACAATTAAAGAAAGACATATCGACCTAATTTTAATGGGGTGGAAGGGTAACACTTCCACCCCAGGTCGTATTTTTGGCAACGTTGTAGATACTATAGTTCGTCAAGCAACCTGCGAAGTTATGGTAGTAAAGTTAGGGACAACTCAAGAGTCAATAGTTAACGGTCATCAACTCCCACTCCCCACTCCCCACTCCCCACTCCCTACTCCCTTCAATCGCTGGTTAGTCCCAATGGCTGGTGGTCCTAATGCATGGGTTGCAATTAAATTGCTACCTGCTTTAGTCACATTGGGGAATAACCCAAAAATTCGTCTCACACGGGTGTTTAAGCCATCAGAAGAAGCACCAGATATGACCGTTTTAGAAGAAGCAATCCGCCAACTTATCCGCCGTCGCAAATTAGCAAGTACCGTAATTGCTACTCCAGTGAAAGCTGAGTCTGTTTCTGAAGGAGTTATTAGCTTAGTCAAAAAAGAACATTATGATGTTGTTATTTTAGGTGCTTCTCGTGAAGGGATGCTACAGCATGCTATTAACGGCAATATTCCAGAAGCAATTGCTTCTGGTGTGGATATTACAGTCATTTTGGTAAGGGGAGCACTTACAAATTAAGCAAGTTTTTGAATACTTTATTTTTCAATCAATTCTTGGTATAATTAGATGTTTTGCACTTATATATCTGTATTGTTCTCAAGAGAAAGATAGGTATTAAAAATCACAATTATCTTTTTTTGTTGAATGAAATATTAAAATCGTAATGCAGTATAATATGCTCTAGTAATATGTTTTGATTCCCCTTTGAGCCCAGGATCGATCTTTGTACGTGACGGAGTTAATATCACTTCTTAAAACCCAGGAAGCATAGCATCACTATGAAAGCTAAAATGTTTGCCAAGATTCTAGCTGCAAGTGCGATCGCACTCGGTAGCACTGTAACCATGGCTCGACCTATCCGTGCTCAAACGACAACATACTTTTGTGCGTCCAATAAGGATGGCGTCCCCACCACATATGCTCGAACCGCAACAGGAAAGAAAATTGCACTCATTAGTTGGAAGAGAACCTGGAGTCATACATATTCTGCTAAAGCCCGGTGTGAGTTAGTTTCCGCTCGGTTCCAACATGCCTCTCAAGATGGCGTGCTCAATTATCTCACGACTGGATTTATGAATGGTCAAACAGTTTTGTGTGCTGCTAGCCGATATGGCGATACCTGTAGCCACTTACTTCTTACCCTAAGACCAGAGGACAATGCCAGCCTAGTTATTGAAAACCTGAGACAAATGGGATATACAGCCAGTGGTCCAATCGTACAATCAGAGGAAGTGTCTCCCCATATCTATATTGATATGAATCAGCTCTTACGGGAACAACTGTCTCATATTGAGTAAAGTATTTTTGTTTCCTAATATTTTTGCGTAGTTCCCAACCAGGAGATAGGGGAATCATAAAGAGAACCCTATTTTCCCACATTTTTATTAGAGACGAGGCTAGAGTTATGGGACACGAGCAAACAAATCATCGTTTTCTGACTTTCCGCATCTGGATAAGTACATTGTTGATGTTACCAGTACAGGATTGTTACTTAAGTGTTTCTACCCCTACAGTTTTTGCCATACAGCAATCTTCCAGGTTGTCCTCAAGACAACTGCAAAAGCTGGCTCAATCTATCACAATCAGCATTGTCTCCGGAGAAAGAGGCGGATCTGGAATTCTGATTCAGAAAGAAGGGGATCTGTATACAGTTTTAACCAGTCAGCACGTTGTAGATGCGGGAAAAGCTCATCTAATTTATACCAACGATGGTCAAAGCTACCCTGCTGAGTTGGTGAAAGGGGTAAATTACAATCATCTGGATTTAATTTTATTACGGTTTCGTTCAACTAAAAACTATATCACAGCTCCTATAGGCAATTCATTGACTTTGAAAGAAGGAGATGAAGTATTTTCTGCTGGTTTTCCTGTTGAGGGTCATTCGTCTCAGGTAAAACGGTTGGTGTTCAGGACGGGACGCGTCTCTCTGCTTTTACGACGTCCTTTGAAAGGAGGTTACCGAGTTGGGTATACCAATGAAATTGACAAGGGTATGAGTGGAGGACCGATGCTCAATAGTGCGGGGAGAGTTGTTGGTATCAATGGTATCCACGCTCAACCCCTATGGGGCGATCCTTACGTATATGAAGATGGCTCTCAGCCCAATGATGCTTTACGCGATCGCATGAGAAGATCGAGTTGGGGAGTGCCTATTGAGACACTAGCTCGGCTAGAACCACCCATGATGACACCAAAGCATTTGCAAAATCAGCCAAGAGGTAGGAGAGCGACAACCAAACCCATACCTCCTGCTACAAGTCTAGTTGACAATCTTGCCAAAGAAATTACAGTGCAGATCGCTTGGCAAAATAGCCATGGAGCGGGAGTTATTGCTGCAAAAGAAGGTAATAAATACTACGTCCTCACGGCAGGACATGTGGTTCGTGGTAGGAACGAACTAAAAGTTGTCACTCACGACCAAAAGCAATACTCTGTAGACATGAAGGCAGTGAAAACCTGGGAAGGGACAGATCTAGCTCTGTTACAGTTTATTAGTAATAACACTTATCAAGTGGGTGTTCTGGCTGACTACGACTTGGGTAATGAAGATAGAGTCGTTTTTGTCTCTGGGACACCTGTATCAAAAAAGACTGTGGAACAATCAAACCGTCAGTTTAGCGTGGGATTGTTGTACGGAGGGGGAATCGAACGCGCCAAGGATGCTCGTTCTTTTGCTTTTGGATATGATTTAATTTATACCAATTCCACTAGCAAAGGCATGAGCGGTAGCCCCGTGTTGGACAGCTTGGGTCGAGTCATTGGCATTCACACAGCAGCAGAAGGAGACCCAACTTTAATTAAACAGAAAACAGGTGAAGAACGAGAAATCCAATTGGGATACAGTTTGGGTGTACCCATCCGCACGTTTCTGGCATTAATGCAACAGGACAAACAACAGATTAGCTTTAAAATACAGACTTCTCTACCACCGCGACTGAGCGCTCCACAATTAGATGAAATGATGACATCTTCTTTTAATTTAGAACCACCAGGAAGCGGCTCGGATGAATTTGATTGGCTCAGTTATGGTAACAAACTACTGCGATCGCAAAAATACGAAAAAGCATCTACTGCTTTTGAGCGAGCAATACATATCAAGCCAGACTTTTATCAAGCTTGGTATGCAAAGGGAAGAGCGCAACGTTTGCAACGGAGATATAAAGAAGCATTGGTATCTTTTAATCAAGCAACCTCATACAATCCCACATACGATCCAGCATGGCGCGAACTGGGGGATACCCTTTTTGCTTTAAATCGATACGAAGAAGCACGTCTAGCTCTAGAAAAAGTGGTTGAACTCAAGCCAGATGAGTTTATGGCTTATCGAGGACTGTGTAACGTTTTGGGTGAATTAGGAAATTACGCACAAGCCATTAAAGCTTGCGATCGAACTATCAAAATTAATCCCCAACCGTTGCAGTATATTCTTCGGGGTGAAATCCATAGAAACATGGGAGATATTCAAGAAGCCATTAAGAATTTCGACACAGCTTTGCGCCTTCAGCCCGATAACCCCTTTGCATATCAACAAAAAGGTGTAGCAAAGTCTCAAGAAGGAAATTATCAAGGAGCACTTGCAGATTTAAATAAAGCGATAAGTCTTCACCCTGACAATGCCTATGCCTATGGGGAGCGAGGAGTGGTCTATGCTCAAATGGGCAATAGGTTGGCATTTATAGAAGATTTTAACAAAGCTACGCGCCTTGAACCTGACTCTGCCTCTATCTATAGTAAACGGGGTCTTGCTCGCTATCATCTCCAAGATTTTAAGGAAGCCATTGAAGATTACACTACAGCGATTGGCTTTGCGCCAGAATCAGCTCATATCTATTACAAAAAGCTGGGTGATGTCAGAACGGCACAGAAAGATTTTGAGGCAGCTAGCAAAAATTATACCGAAGCAATACGCTTGCAACCAAACTATACTCCTGCTTATGTTGGGCGGGGAATTGCCCGTGCTAGAGTCGGAAACCATCTGGGAATGCTTGAGGACTTTAATCAAGCTTTGAGTTTACAGCCAGATAATGCTTGGTTGTACAGCTACCGGGGAGATGCTCGGTTTATTTTAAAAGATTCCCAAGGGGGAATGGAGGACTATAGTAAGGCGATCGCTCTGTTTCCCCAACTTGGATATCTGTATTATATGTTGCGCGGTAACGCTCGACAGGAACAGAAAGACTACAAAGGAGCGATATCAGACTATAATGAAGCACTTAGTCTCAAACCAAACTTTGCTCTAGCCTACAACAACCGGGGACTGGCGCGTGTTGCTTGGGATGAAAATGGTGCGATAAGCAGGGTACGGCTTGCGCCAGGGGCGATCGCATCTGTTTCATCGGGGCTGTACATTAATTCAAAACAATCAGGCGGAACGCAGAAAGATTACGAGCGTGCGATCGCTGATTTCACCGAAGCAATTCGCTATAAGCCAGATTTTGCCCTTGCTTATAATAACCGAGGTTTTGCCCGTTATGCTCAGAAGGATTATGAAGGAGCACTTGCTGATTACAACCAGGCAATCCAGCTCCATCCTAAAAATGCTTTACTCTATATCAGCCGTGCTTTTGTGCGTTCCGCTCGCAAAGATGATAAAGGAGCAATTGAGGATTTCAACCAAGCGGTTCGTTTGAAGCCAGAATTAGTTGACGCTTACAAAGACCAAGGTTTTGCTCGTCCTTTGCAAAAAAATTAATATGATTAACCGCAGATGGATGCAGACGAACGCAGATGTTCTTGTCTTTTATCTCTGTCCATCCGCGTGCGTCTGCGGTTACAATTTTACTTCCCAAATATTAATACTTCCATCTGCACTACCAGCAATCAGAGTTTTGTTATCGGGGCTGAAAGCAACAGAAGTGACTTCTTTAGAAAGACTCTTAAAAGTGCGAATTTCTCTCTTAGTTTTTATATCCCATAGTTTGATAGTGTGGTCACTACTACCGCTAGCGAGGGTTTTGCCATCTGAAGTGAAAGCCACAGAATTTACTGGATGTTCGTGACCTTCAAAGGTATAAATTTCTTCTCCAGTACTTAAGTTCCACAGCTTGATGGTGTCATCAGCGCTGCTACTAGCAAGAATTCCTCCGAATTCGAGATTGGGAGAGATGGGACTGATAGCAACAGATCGAACGGGTTCGGAATGCCCTTTAAGAGTTATGATGACTTGTTGGTTTTTAAGATTCCATAGTTTTATGGTAGAATCCTCACTACCACTCGCAAGAGTTTGCCCAAATCCCTGCGGGGAGGAAGTGAAAGCAAAGGATTTTACTGAGCTGGTATGTTCTTTGAGCGTTGCAATTTCCTTTCCTGTTGCTAGTTCCCATAGTTTTATAGTGCCGTCAAAACTCCCACTAGCAAGAATTTTATTGTCTGGACTGATGGTCACAACTTCAACAGAACTAGAATGACCGTAGAGGGTACGGATTTCTTTTTTAGTTAATGGGTTCCATAACTTGATGGTATTGTCACCATTGCCACTGGCTACGATCTGACCATCAGGACTGATGGCAACGGAATGAACTGAAGCAGCATAAGCCTCTAATGTGGCGATTTCCTTTTTAGTGACTAAATTCCACAGTTTCACTGTTGTATCAAAACTGCTACTCGCTAGCATTACACTCTGAGAATTGCCACTGACAGCGACAGCAGTGACTAAGTTAGAATGACCGTTAAGGGTTTTGAGTGGGGAAGACTGATTTTCTGCCAAAGGGTTGAGAAGAGGGGAATCTTTCGCATACCAAATTCCTCCAAACCCTAAAAATAGCAAGGTAGTACCTAGTAAAAGACCTCTTTGCAGTAGGGATGATTGTGAGGATGATGGCGGAACCGATAAATGACCCGATAAATCTTGTAAAACTTCATTGGCTGATTGATAACGTTCTCTAATATCTTTTTTCAAAAGTTTATCGATAATCTTACCTAGACTATGACTAATTGGGCTTTTTATGTACTGTCGCCAAGAGGTCACCCAACTATAACCATTTTCTGTCCACAAACCAGATGGTGCCACTCCAGTCATTAAGTGAAAACAGGTAGCACCTAAACTAAATAAATCGCTCGCAGGATGGGCTTCTCCATCTTGCATTTGTTCTAGAGGGCTGTAACCACGAGTACCAATCGTCGTTCCCGGTTTTGTCTTGACAGTTTCGCTGAGTTGTTTTGAAGCACCAAAATCAATCAGTACGAGTTCTCCTTCTATCGCTCCTAAGAGGGATGAAAAATTTTTTATTTTCTGCTGGTTGGGTTGATAAAAGGGCGCTCGCCGCATAATATTTGGTGGCTTAATATCCCGATGAATCACCCCGTGTTCGTGGATAAACTGAAGAACGGGGAGCAAATTGAGCAACAGTTTCCGAATGGCGATTTCGCTATAGACTCCCCTTTGTTGCAACTCCCTCAACAAATTTTGTCCATCAATAAATTCTTGTACCAAATACAGATAGTGCTCCTCCTCAAAGTAAGCTAGCAAGGTAGGAATTTGCTGATGTTTACCTAGTTCTTGAAGTCGCTGTGCTTCTTGTTGAAATGATTCAATCGCCTTCTTAACAGCCCATGTTCCCTGGATTTTTGGGGCCAATTGCTTCACAACACAGAGTTCGTTGAGTTTGTCTACATCTTCCGCTAAATAAGTTTTACCAAATCCGCCTTCATCGGAAAGGACATTGGTAACGCGATAATGACCTCGAAGAAGTTGTACCAGTGGCGTGCTGCAACTCTGGCAATAATGTATCCCATCAGGATTGAGAGGATTTGGGCAATCAGGGTTTAGGCAGCAGAGCATCATCTAACAAGGTGACTGTGCTGCCATCTATGATATTACATCGCCAAATTTTCTTTACCAAATTTATCTTTTGCTATTTCTTAACTATGCCCAATGCCCAATGCCCCATTTTCAAGTTACTCCCGAACCGCTAGAAGAATACTTAATTTAATGAACCGCAAAGACGCAAAGAGCACGAAGGAAGAAGAAAAAGAAGATAGGTAATCTTAGACCGGAAAGGGAGTAGTCATTCATCGGCAATTGCTCACAACGAGGTAATGAAAAATTTCTTATCCCTACTTCCTACTCCCTACTCTCTACAAGCTCTAGAGCGCACTAGAAAAGAAGCAAACACCCATGTTGCAGCTTGGTTGGCTCAACAGATTGCTTCTGTGCCTACCGTGTAAGTTTGGCATTATTGTCACACAAAAGCCTGATATCTACCCAATGAGAGTAGAGCAATGAGTAGAGATCGTATAAAAATAACTATAAAAATATTTTATATTTACGGAATCGTATACTTTTATTTTGTAGGAGTAGGATTATGTCAACAAACAGCGAAAATAAGTACATATACAGAGCCAAATTCGTTCTTAGTTGTTGCATCTGTAGTAGCTTGCTGATTTCTGGCTATGTTATGCCTGTGAAAGCTTTCAGAGAGGCTCAGCAAGACAACCCCTACATAATTGCTAAACTCCCAGACGAAAGAGAACAAGAAGCAGTCAGTAAACTTGTTGAGCAAGTAGAGACTCCCCAAATGCCTGCGAGTCAAACCACTCCAAAACAAGCTATTGAATCTCCTCTCGCACCCAAACCCAAGCCACAAGTAGAGACCACTCCAAGTCCGAGTACGGCGACTGCACCCGCACCCAAACCCAAGCCACAAGTAGAGACCACTCCAAGTCCGAGTACGGCGACTGCACCCGCACCCAAACCCAAGCCACAAGTAGAGACCACTCCAAGTCCGAGTACGGCGACTGCACCCGCGCCCAAACCCAAGCCACAAAGTGCCAATACAGCTACAGCACCCGCACCCAAACCCAAGCCACAAGTAGAAACCACTCCAAGTCCGAGCACGGCGACTGCACCCGCACCCAAACCCAAGCCAGAAAATGCCAATACAGCTACAGCACCTGCACCCAAACCCAAACCACAAGTAGAAACCACTCCAAGTCCGAGTACGGCGACTGTACCCGCACAAAATACTATTCCACAACAAGGAGGACGTGCTCCAAGTGCTAATACGGCGACGGTTCCCACTTCAAATCCTCAGCCAAGAGTTGAGCGTACTGCTGCTGTAAGTTCAAGACAACCTAATAGACAAAGGACTGGAAATTCGCCTATTAACTCATCTAATGGGCTAGCTTTCAAAGAGATTAATTTTGTAGACTTTGCACTCGGTATTCTGGCTCCTGGCGATTATCAATACAAAGGGAGGAGTTATCATTTTTATCAGTTTGACGGGCAAGAAAACCAACATATTCAAATCAGGTTAACCGGGAGTGCAGATAACCGCCGTACTAATAACTTGGCTTTAGAGCCATTTGTCCTTCTTCTCGATCCCGATAATAACGTCCTTGCTAGTAGGGGCACTACACAAAAAAACAAGGATGCATATATATTTGCACGATTGCCTGTAGCAGGTAAGTATACTATTGCTGTCACAAGCCGAGATCCTAAGGATATAGGTCGCTATAATTTAGCTCTCAGAAACGACACATCCGGCTACCTTTTAGATGAAGCAGCCAAATTAGATGAAAGTTTAACTTTGAAAAAAAATAGAAACTCTTATGATGTTTCTAAGTTTCAAGGGAAAAGAGACCAGCGCGTAAGTGTACGTGTAGAGAGTGTTTATGAAGAGTTTGTTCCTTACGTAGTCTTGATGAATTCTAAAGGGCAAGTGGTTGCTTCCGATCTAGACAAAGATCGCAAATACAGTGCTCTTATTGATAGAGCAAAGTTACCTGAGGATGGTACTTACTATGTCGTGGTGATTTCAGCTGTTCCGCAAGAAAACGGTAGATACAGATTAACAATGTGGTAGTTGCGGTTTTAAAACATTTGTTCGACCAAGCATATACCCAGGGCTTGTTTGGTTTTTAAGCTCTGTTGATTGTATGCTCTTGCCATTTCTGTATCCCCCAAGCAAAGGTAAGTCTTTGATAAAGATTGCAAACAACTCGCTTCTACTTGGATGTAACCCATTTGAACCGCCATGTCCAAGCATTCTGCATAAATATCTAGTGCTTCCTCAATCAAACTCTCGTTCAGATAAAAGTCTCCCAAACCTTTTAGGCTTTGGACTTCTAACTTGCTAGCACCTATTTCTTGAGCAATTTCCCAACACTTCCAGTGGCAATCTCCTGCTTCTGTCATGCAGCCTATAGCTTCATAATAAGTTGCTAGGTCGTATAGAGTATGAGCTTCCATTGAACGCAATCGCATCTCTCGCGCAATTGCCAAACGTCGCTCGGCTAATTCTACAGCTTGAGCATATTTACTCATAAAATAACAAGAGGATATCATTTGCTGAAGCAGCATTGCTTCACTACGTTTTGCGTTTGTTTCTAACAGTATGGTGCGAGATAGTGTATAGAACTCTAGCGATAAGGCAAAATTATCTTGGTGATATAAAGTGTCTCCTATAAGTGCAAGCGCATTCGCTTCTCCTATGCGATCGCCTTGCTTCCTAAAAATTTCCAAAGCTTGCTCGTAGGACTCTTTCGCCTTACAAAACTGCTTTGTTTCCAAGTAAAAATTTCCAATAACAAATTCTGCTGATACCCCTTGTAAGGGTGTCTCGGCATATATCCCTATTAACTGACGAACCAGTTTCATTAGGCGATCGCAGACGAAGCCTTCTGTATCAACCTCCACAGACAGGATAGATGCGCTTTGTTGTGTCGTCTGTATCAAATCGAGTACAATTTGTACCAGGTCAGCATCTATCAAATGTTGGTTGAGTTTTAAAATCTCTGTTTTTTCGCCATTAGAACAGTTTAGCAGTGCCTTAATCAGCTTGAGATAGCTGTGGTAGCGTTCTTGGTTTAGATTATGCATCAAGGAATTTACCATATTCTTATCAGTTATTTTTTGCTATCTGTTGTCAGGTTTTGTAAAAAATCAGTAAAATCACTTGCAGTTAAGCTTCCTTTGTTTGATTTCTTACAAGATTGATTTCAAGAATACGTGGAAAAAATGAGTAACCTGTGAAGATGATTGTGAATAATTATTAAGCAAAAGGAATAAAATTAGGTTTGTACTGCAACAACTAGAGCGCTTTTATCTTTGTTAGTTATTTATGCCTAGTACCACTTGGAATCGTCATCACGTCCTTTCTCTTTCTGACTTCACAAGCGATGAATATAACACTGTGTTACAAACGGCTGCTAGTTTTGTGGAAGTCTTATCTCGCCGGACAAAGAAAGTACCAACTTTGCAAGGACAGGTGGTGGCCAATTTATTTTTTGAAGCCTCTACCCGGACTCGCAGTAGTTTTGAACTGGCTGCAAAGCGATTGTCAGCCGATACGCTCAACTTTGCCTCAGCAACTTCTTCTATAACCAAAGGAGAAACGATTCTCGATACGGCAAAGACTTACCTGGCAATGGGTACTGATATTATGGTGATCCGCCATAAGGAAGCAGGAGTTCCGCAGGCGATCGCAGCTGAAATGGATCGTCTGGGAGTACGAGTCAACGTCCTCAATGCAGGTGACGGTCAACACGAACATCCTTCTCAAGCACTGCTTGACTTATTTACTATTTGTACTCTCTTGGATGTTGACAACCCCCAGATCGAACTACTCAAGAATAAAAAAATCGCCATTGTTGGGGATATTGTACATTCACGGGTTGCCCGCTCAAATATTTGGAGCTTGACCGCTAGTGGTGCTCGGGTACATCTCGCAGGACCACCCACACTTTTACCGAAACTATTTGCTGATTACGGCGAAGACCAACCGGGTAAATTGTTTCTTCACTGGGAGTTAGAACCTGCTTTACAAGATGCCGATTTTGTGATGACTCTGCGCTTGCAAAAGGAACGGATGACCGCTCATTTACTGCCCTCTTTGCGAGAGTACCATCAAATGTTTGGTATTACACATTCAAGATTGGAGTTTTGCAAACCAGATGTCAAAATTTTACATCCTGGTCCTGTCAACCGTGGTGTTGAAATTAGTTCTGAAGTGATGGACGATCCTAAATTTAGTCTTATTCAAAATCAAGTCAGTAGTGGTGTTGCTATTCGTATGGCTTTGTTGTACTTATTAGGCAGTGGGAAGAGTTAGGCATTGAGCCGATCTCCTGGTAAAATCAGGCAAGATAGTCTGTAAAACTTTGTCTTGTCTAGCTTTCAGGCATTCTTTTAAAATTAAGGCGACTTTCTAAGGAAGAGTAACTCTTGCTCGGAAGTGCTCAGAATCGATCGCAAAAGGTCTTGTGTGGCATTAATCCCTCTGCCTTCTTCAAGACGCTGCAGGGAGTAAGTCTACTGCTTCAGTGTTTTTATGTTCTTTTAGAAACAAATGCCCAAGCGCAAACAAAACTTCTGCCTTTTCCGTGTCTGTTGCTTGCATAATGAGCATTTTTAGACTCACAGGGGAATCCATTGAAAGACGAGATTTTGCAGGGTTTTTAGCTTCCTCAGGAAGAAAATTTAATACAGCAAAGTAATCGCCAGCTCTTAGGTCTTGCTTACCATTCATAAATCGACTGAGGCTACTCTCGTTGACTCCTGTCGCCTCAGAAATCTCCCTGGCGGTCAACCCACTTTTCATTCTTCTGATGTTAGCGAGCAGTTAGATTCAGAGGATGCTTGCGGTGTTGGTAAGTCATTACTGGGGGGTACTGTAAATAGCCCTAGTAAAAATCTTGAACAGCCCAATTCTTACTCTGGTAAGAACAACCCTAGTAATGACATACCCACCAGTAATGATAGATCCAGTAAAAATCGCAGAAATCGTGGCGAAGGTAACGGTACTATCCACTGGCGCACCATAAGCAAGAATGGAAAAGAGTACCCGCAAGCCTACTATCACTGGAAGGAGAAAGGTCAAAAAAAAAGCAAGTACATTCCCAAACAGTTACTAGAACTGGTTGAACAGGCAGAGGAGCAGAAACGCCCAGTAATAGAAATTCTGGCAATACTGAGTGGAGAAACTTTACTGGTGGGTAAGGAAAACAGCCCTAGTAAAAAAGAAACTTTACTGGTGGATAAGGAAAACAGCCCTAGTAAACTTGGACAAGAATTCTTATCTAACAGTAAAAATAGCCCTAGTAACGCCCAGGAACAGCCCATATCTACCAGTAAAAACAGCCCCCGTAACGTCCGGGAACAGCCCATACCCACCAGTAAAAACAGCCCTAGTAACACCAAGGAACAGCAAATACCCACCAGTAAAAATAGCCCTAGTAAAACACGGCGAAACAAAGGCTTAGGCACTGGTTCTCTTCAATGGAAGACCATTACCCTCAATGGTAAAGATTATTCCCAACCTTGGTATCACTATGAAGTTTGGATTGAAGGCGATCGCATTACCAAAAAAAGCAAGTATATTCCCAAGCGACTCCTTACCAAAATTCAGGAGCTAGAGGCACAAAAAGCTTCGGTGACCGAAATTTTAGAAGTCCTTGGAAGAAAGATTTGAGTCGCGCAAGTTTCATCGCTGATTACTGGTGGGTGGAGAAACTATTCTCAATATGGCAAAGACTTATCTAGCAATGGGTTGACAGCTTCCTTTATCTGTGTCAGTAATGCCTGATTTTCATCGGGAGTACCAACAGATGTTCTAAAATAGTAAGCATCTAATCCTGGTTTTAAACCAAAATCCTGTACAAAAATATTTCTGGCTTGGAGTGCTTGAACCAAATCTCTTGAGGGAATTCCAAGTGGTTTTGTATGGACTAAAAGAAAGTTGGTGGCGGAAGGACAAACAAAAAACTCAAGGTTTTCCAGTTCCCTAGCTAGGTACTCCCTATCTTGGCAAATTTGCTTAATATTAGAATGGACATACTCCATGTCCTCTAGTGCTGCGATCGCGCCTACTATGGCTAACTTATTTACAGGAAACATTTGGGCTGCTCGATAGAGATAATCCACCACAGTCTCATTGGCAATTCCGTAACCCACCCTAAGTCCAGCCAATCCAAAACTTTTCGATAAGCTGCGTAAAATGATGAGATTCGGATAGCGATCGACAAGATCGGCTACAGTTTCCTGGCAAATTTCATAGTAACACTCATCCACAACCACCATGCACTCTACACGCTCCAGAATTTCTTGGATAATCTCTCGTGAAATCAGGTTAGCTGTGGGATTGTTGGGGTTAGCAATAAACAAAACCTTCGTTTTGGGTGTGACTTTCTGCACTATTGTCTCAACATCAAGTCCAAAGTCCGCAGTTCTATGAACTACAATCGGATTTCCGTTAACAACTTGCGTACTGAGAAAATACACAAAAAAGGTTGGAACTGGAATGATGACTTCTTCTCCCGGCTTGACAAAGACTTTAGCAATCAGTTCGATCAGATCGTCCGAGCCATTACCGATAAAAATTTGCTGTTCCTTTGCACCAGTATACTTGGCTAATGCTTCTCGTAGCTTTCCTCCAAGTATCTCTGGATACCGATTGATTGTCATCACTGCATCTGCGATCGCTTCGATAACATGAGGTGAGGGTGGGTAAGGTAACTCACCTTTATCCAAACGAATAGCATCACTCCCTTTCGCCAATCTAGCTTCTTTCTGACCGATACCCTTAATATGTTCGTTAACTAGATAATCCATTGTTTCAAATATTTAAGGGATATCCCCCAGTAGCATTGGTAACTCCAGTACACTGTTTAAGATAACATCACATCCTACATCTTTGAGCATACTTTGCTGCTTGTCTGCCATCTTATCCCCAAATACGCCAGTCAATACCCCTATAGATAGACATCCAGCTTGTTTAGCAGCAACAACATCACTCGTCGCATCTCCAATATAAGCTGCATATTTACGGTCTAAAGATTGAAATTCTTTTGAACAGAAAACTTCAACGTTTTCCTCAGGATAAAGTGCTTTAAGGACGACAAACGGGTGGGGTTTGCCGAGTTTCTGACTGTTACCCGAACGAGATAGAATTGCCTCAGCTTCTAAAACTTCGTCATATGTAACAATACGTTTTTGGTCAAAGTATTCGAGTAACCCTAGCTTGGACATGGGCTGAATCACTTCATTTCTCGGTCTTCCTGTTGCGATTCCTAAAGTATAGTTATAGCGATCGCGTAGATTTTCCAGGACTGACCTAATACTTCCTAAGTCTAAGACTGTATCATCATCAGGAAGAACTCCGCTACCTTTTGTTTCATACCATTCTTGGAAGTTATAATAGCAAAGCCACCACAAATCTCCTTTAGGTTGAAGGTAATTTAACTTTGCTCCCAAAATTTTTTCTGAGAACGAACTGACATATTCAACAACATCTGTTCCTGCTATAAGTTGAGTTTCCTCCCAAAATCTCGCGATTAAAGCATTGCTCATTACTGAGTTATACTTATTATTTTGTAATAGATTTCTCAATCTTGCTAATTCCTCTTTGACAAGGAGAGGATTGCTGAGAATACTAGACCAAGTCTCAGGATAATTTGCTTTTACTGCAGTGAGAATTCCCAGCAAATGCAGAGACATGACAAAAAATGTTAAGTCCCAGTTCGAGTTAACAGCCCGCCTTTTTAATTCATAAACAAACTGACTGGATATAACCTTTTCACCAGCCAAGAGCAATCTACTTAAAAAATCATCACATTCATCAAAGTAATTTTTCAAACCAAGGTAGCTGTCACTAGTTATCAAATCCCAGACAGTGAGACGGGCTGTATTCCAATACTTTTTTTCGCTAGTAATAACTCCATCCAAATCAAAGATGAGAGTTGTGAGTTGCTGGTACATAGTTTTCCACTAGTCCGCGCAGGCGGACTTTGTTTGTATAGACGCGAATTCTATTCGCTTGGTATTGTTACGAAACTGGGATGTTCCCATGACATTCTCTCACATTTTTTCAGACAGCATCTAATTCCGAATCTATTAAGCTTTTTGTTTTTCCCTGAATATTGCTTCCCATTTCAACCGCCATAGCTAACCCTAAAAGCGTAATTTCAGGAGGAAACTTTTGAGTATCGCTCAGATTCATTGTTAGAAAAGGACAACAGAATAAAGCTAACTTTAAATACTTCTTCCAATGCGGATTCAGGCATTCTCTAGATTTCAGTTCTTTTACTAAAGGAGTAAGAACTCTTTGAATTTTTGAGTGTAATAAAGCTAGTCTAACTTCTGAAGGTGCAAAGTTATGTTTTACAATAATAGTATTGTCTTGAATTTCTACATGAATAGAAAGTGTCTTTGCCACCTCATTGGGAAAGTACATCCAAATAGCAAAAACATTATGAAACAGTGGTTTCGCTAAATCTAAAAAGGGTGAATGACGACCTGCAAAAGCTGGATCGAAGTAGATTAAGGAAGAATTTTCGCGATCGACAAACACATTACCATTGTGAGCATCTCCATGTCCAACTATGGATGGAGTTTCGCATCGAGAGGGGTCTAATACCTCTATGGCTTGCTCTACAAGACTATCAATAGTTTCTTTAAATTCCACTCCATTCACAATCCATTTCATTTTTGCCAGTGAAGCAAAATGAATGGTGTGTCCGGGCAAAACAATATCTGTATTTTCGTAGAAAGTTTTAAAGCGTCCGCCAGTCAGCCTGTGAGAAAACAATTGGTGAATCGGGGCTTTTTCATGTTCCTCTGCTGTTAAAGGCTGGAGTGTTTTTAAATAAATTTTCCAGAGATCGTCATCAGATTTTTGTTGCAGAGAAATAATAAAATCAGGATTTTTTTTGTTATCTAGTTCTAAATTCCGAATTGTATCAAACAGGGACGGATATTCAACATATTCGTAAATCAGGAGTTGCTTTCCCCATTCATTGGAACTAAATATAGGTTGAATAACTGGATAACCTGCTTCTGCTAAAATAGTCGAGTTATAGTACTCGTTGATGATACTTTTTGGCTCAACATGGGTTTTAAAAAATAGTTTTCGTCCATCATCTGCCAGTAAAAATCCATTGAGTGAATTAAGAGAGACAGCTAATGGTCGGATTGTGACTTCATTGATTTTAAAAGGCAGAATTGCATTAAGGAATTCTTGCATTAATGCGTTTGCAGCCTTTACATCAGAAAATTGGAGAGTTTGAATATATTGCAAATTTTTGTCTGACAAATTTTCCTCCTTGAAAATAGGGAGTAGGGAGTAGGGAAGAAGCATTGTCTCATTCCCAGCCTCTGACACTCTCGTTCCCAGGTTCTACCTGGGAATGCCTTAACGGAGGCTCCGCCTCCCGTCTTGATACTACCACGCGAGGCAGCAGCCCCGAAGAACGCATTCTCAAGTTCTGGGAACAAATCAATGAATCCGCTCCGAAATACCTATGCAAAGCTATTCAGTACTAGGTGGTTGCGTTATTTACCTAACACGCTTCTTTGCTGCTTTCTTCCTGCTTCGTCCTGGTGATGTCGGCACCCTCCAGTCCACAGGCTCACTCCGAAGAGCTTTCGGTGTTGAACGCATAGCATTTTAAGTTAATTGCGGCATTCAGATCCCTGTCCAAAGTAAAATTACAGGCATGACAATGGAATATCCGATCATCTAATTTGAGTTCTTTTTTTACTGTGCCGCACTTTGAGCAGGTCTTTGAACTTGGATACCATCTATCCGCAATTACCAATTTTGTATTGACAAGTTTACACTTGTAGGTTAAATGTCTGCGGAACTCATAGAAACTTTGGTCTTGCACCGCAGCTGCTAGCTTGTGATTTGCCATCATTCCGCTGACATTCAGATCTTCTATCGTTACTTCGCTGTGGTTTTTGGCGATGTAAGTAGTCATTTTATGCAAGTAGTCTTTTCGGAGATTGGCAATTTTTCTATGTAACCGCGCAATCTGCATATTTGCTTTCTTCCAATTCGCAGATCCCTTAACCTTGTTACGATGTAGCCACTGCAATCGGCTTAATTTAGCTTAATCCAAGAGAAGCCTCTCATTCACTCTGTACTCAGAGGGTAAGGATTCAGGTGTAAAAAAAGAGGCAAGCAGGGGGAGCAGGGGATGCAGGGGACGCAGGGGGAGATGAATGATTCATCAGCATTGGAGATGGATGAATAATCGTCAAGATTCAGATCAGGGGGTATTGACAAGTGTGACATAGAAGGGGGAGCATCAGAGGTATGGAAAAAAACCAGCCGCCAAAAATAGACAGTAATATGTTGAAACAGTTGGGGACAACGCAGCTGGTAGAGATAATTGTTGAGCAAGCGAAAGCTATAGAGCAGCTAAAATCCAGAGTCATAAAACTGGAACAGGAAATAGAGAAACTGAAAGTTAGTAGAGATTTAGATAGCACAATATCATCGAAACCCCCGTCAGGAGACATCCTCAAAAAAACCGAAAACAAACAAGTTGATAAATCCGTTGAAAGCGAGACAGCGAAACGGAAACCAGGAGGACAACCAGGGCATCCGGGAAAAACGAGAAAGGGATTTGGGAGAGTCGATAGATTTGAGATATTACGACCACTTGAGTGTAGATGTTGTGGGCAAAGGGAATTCGGTAGCCAACCCATAAAAATAGAAACACAACAAGTAGCACAGCTAGTGGAACGGCCAATTGAAATAGTAGAATATCAAAGATATACGTGCATTTGCACCATATGTGGTGAAACTCAAACAGCAGACTGGTCACCAGAGATAGTACCAGGACAAGATATTGGAATCAGACTGCAAGCTTTTTTGGGATGGATAAATAATTACGGGCATTTACCTTACTCTAAACAACAAGAACTATTGTGGGAGCTCGGTGAAATAGAAATCGGGGTGGGAACCTTAGTAGCCACGAATGAACGAATAGATGGAGCAGTGGCTCAAAGTATTGACTTGCGTGAAACTTTGGATAAAGCAAACTCAGCCAAATATCCATTCGGATGAAACGCCTTGGGTAGTCAAAGGAGTAAAAGAATGGTTGTGGATTTTTGCCAATACTGATGCATGCTCTGTTTCATGCTGCTGATACACGTTCTCGAAGCGAATTAGAATCTGTTTTGGGTTCAAACTATGATGGTGTACTGAGTTCTGATGACTATAGTGCATATAATGGTTATCCGGTGAAAGCTCAACAGAAATGTGAGCGCACATTTACGCCGTCATTTCAAAAAGCTCGTCCAACTTCCCGGTTTACATAACCAAGACATTGGCACAAAATTTATCGAACTGATAGACGAAGCCTTTAAACACTATGCTTTATTCCAACAAAGCCAAAACACTGATGAATTTTTGAGTTGGGCTAACGAGTTTCGACGTATAGTTGAATCTTCGATTGATTTGTGGATTGATAAAGCTGGAGGGGAAGCCGGGAAACTTTTACGCTCCTTACAAAATAAATCTCATCAATGGTGGTATTTCTTAAACCATCCGGAGATCCCGCCTGATAATAATTTAGCACCAACGTTCGTTACGTTTAGCAGTCACAAAAAGAAAAGTTAGTGGCGGTTCCCGTTCTATGGAGCGGTTTCAAGATACCGCCAATTTATTGACAGTGATACAAACGTGCCGTCGTCAAGGACGTAAGTCAATTGAATTTTTTATTCAAGCTATAAAAGCGATGTTTAACCCAGTCGTGCAGACCCCTTCATTAATTCCTCAAGTTTACATCTCAATCCTTTCGGCAAAACAATGACTAAAGAAGCCATCAAAGACCATCAAGACTTAGGTATTTATAAAATAGCTTTTGAAGTAGCAATGAGCATTTTTGAGATCTCAAAGACATTTCCTGTGGAGGAACGATATTCTTTAACCGACCAAATTCGTCGTGCTTCACGTTCTGTGTGTGCCAACATGGCAGAAGCTTGGCGCAAACGTCGTTATGAAGCAGCATTTGTTGCGTTCATTGAATGACTGTGAAGCCGAAGCGGCTGAAACTCAGACTTGGATTAAATTTGCTGTTAAATGCAATTATATGGATGTGGAAACCGGACGAGAACTTTCTGGACGTTACAATCAAGTTTTATCTGGTCTTGTCAATATGATTAATAATCCATCCCCTTGGTTAATAAATCATTAATCTCCCCCTGCATCCCCTGCATCCCCTGCTCCCCCTGCTTGCCTCTTTTTCATACCTGAATTCTTACCTCAGAGGAATGATGAGATGAATCTTGGGGCAATGACGAATTGACTTCCGACTTATGTTAACCGTAGGTTAACGCGGGAGTGAAGTCGATGAGGAATTGCCAATTACGGCACGATTTGACATAAACCAGATCTCCTTTTAACAGGATTGACTTTATTAACGTTAACCACCTTATTTTTGACACCAGGATAGTTTTTCAACTTCACACCAGTACCTAAGTTTTGCATTCCAATAACTTCGTATACCTGACCTTCAAATTGAACTAAATCCTTGGGTTGGTATCGGTAACGGTATTTTTTAATTCGACGTTGCCCTTTTGATACTTTGTGTTTCCGGTAAAGTCTCAAGTTTTCACCATTTTTTTGTTTGTTGCGAGTTCTCCTACCTGAGGATAATTCCGAACCAGATTTAGTTGAGCCGTCTCTACTATCAATATATTTGGCATCATAGAACTGCTCCATCGAGCGCTTATTTCGCCTAATTTGTTCTAGGATTAATGATTCTACTCTTTTCTGAATAGTACCACCTGCAACAACAAATGCATCGTTGTGATGAGATTTTTCTATTTTAAATTCTCTTCTAATGCCTTTGGTGATGTAGCCATAAGTTGAACTATATCGTCCATCATTAGTCAAACGCCATCTAACTGTTGTCATAAAGGTTTCACCTTTAAATGACTTCAGCTTTGGCTCCCATCCACAAAGGAAACCACTCTTTTTATGATTTTTGGATGCATGGCATTTATTACATAAGGTAATCAGGTTGGCAGGTCTATCTGTTCTGTCTTCTTTCCAAAACCCTAAGTGATGTACTTCTAATATTGGATTGACATCTTTATTTTTACAATTGGGGTTTTGACATTTATGCCCATCTCTGTGCAAAATGTATTCACGTAAATTATCAAAGCCATATTTTTCTCCCTGTTGATAACCCACACCTTGGATTTCAGCATCCTTTATTCTCTGAATGTCAAAACTAGCTACTTCAATCGTAATTTTTTTGACTGGAACTATTTTCTGAATTTTATCAATGATTTTGTGATGAGTATCTAGTTTGTGCTGAATACTTGGTGCTAGCCAATTGTCTTTACGCCTACGATTATCAAATCTTGGCGCACGATATCTTTTTCTATTTCTTCTTTGCTGACGGTATTTTTTTCGTTCTGTCAATCGTTCAGACACACCTTTTAACATCTGAACTTCACCACCAATTAATTCTTCTTTCTCGTTGACTACACTGTACCCAATATTTTGATAACCTGCATCAATCCCTAAATTTCCTGGTTGAGTATAACCACTAGAACCATAAATTAATTGAATGGTAAATGGAGCGCGACAATAAATTTTGGCTTTCCCTTCCTTCAAAAGCAACCGAGCTTTACGGGGAGTCGTAGGCATTAACGGTTTGCCGTGTTTGTTGACAACGTAGACTTTCATGATTTGTATTCCTAATAAACAGGTAATCGCCTTACAGCGTGGTTCCCTTTGCCAATGTTTATCCAGGTTTTATACCAGCAACACTTTTCCTCTTCCTGTAGAAATGTTTAATCACTGGTCGTAGAGTTCAGAACTAGGGATCGAGACGCTACTCTCTGTATTCTGAAGTACCTATATATTCTGGTTAAACGTGGTGATTTCTTGCGTAACGAACCACCTAGGCTAATGACGTACTTCCTAATTTCTTAAGAAGCCCACATTCACCCTGTACCCAGGGGAATGTGTGGAGTCGTCACCATCATGGTGCGTTGCGTATTATTCAGCTTTAGTTCGGTCTTGAATCCAAGTAACATGGTAAGTTTTTAATCCATTCTCTGACAGCCTGCGATTTTGTCCAACCTTCGCGTTGCGCGTAAGCATCCAGCTTATGCTGTTCCCATTCGGTTAATTGAACTTTTAACCATTTCTCTCGAAGCCTCATACGTGTCCCTCGTCTCTATATTTCTACACTACCCGCGTATGACCCGCACTACAAGTAGAGAAAACCGTATATAATTAACGACCAAAAAATGCATTGCTACACATTTTTGAGTAGCAATGCATAGCCCTGCATAGAGATTAAGTAACAGCTTCTAGCCCTCTACCCCCTACTCCCTATTCCCTACTCCCTACTCCCTAATCCAATAAACCTTCCCTTTCCTGAATTGCCATAGCATGGGCTGCAAAACCTTCGTAGGTTGCGAGTGTTTGAGTTGTGTGTTTCAGTTTGGCAAAGCCTTCTGGAGTTAGATAGCCAATTCCCGCCCGCTTGAGGAAGTCAAAGACTGACACAGCCGAATACGATCGCGCAAAGCCTCCTGTTGGAAGAATAGCATTGACTCCCAAACAATAGTTACTCACGGGTATGGGTGTGTAGGGACCGAGTAAGATTTCTCCAGCGTTCTTTATCTTTCCGAGTACGCTGAAAGGTTCTTTTACTAAAACTTCCAAATGTTCTGGAGCATAATCGTTGACAAAATCAAGTGATTCTTCTAGGCTGCGTGTGAGTAAAATGCCACCATAAGAAGAAAGCCCTTTCTCACAAAACTCTCGCCTCCAATCTGGAAGTTTCGTTAAATACTCAGCTACATACTTAGCCGCTTTGAGAGCAAGGGATTCATCATGGGTAACGAGTAACGCTGCTGACTCCGGACCATGTTCCGCTTCAACTAACAGATCGAGGGCTGCAATTTGAGGATCGGTATGTTCGTCAGCTAAGATGATGGACTCGCTTGGTCCGGCTGGTAGCCCTACATCTACTGTTCCATATAAAATTCTCTTAGCGGCGGAACCATAGACATTACACGGACCTGTAATTTTGTCAACCTTGGGGACTGTTCCCGTACCCAAAGCCATGGCTGCGATCGCTTGTATTCCACCCAGCCTGTATATGTCTTTGACTCCAGCCATTTCGGCGGCGACAAGAGATGCAGGTTCTACCTTGCCATTTTTGTCTGAGGGGGTACACACAATAATTTTGCTCACACCAGCCACCTTTGCTGGTATTGTTAACATGAGCATTACTGATGGAAAAGCACCTTTTCCTCGGGGAACGTACAACCCTGCACTAGCGATCGGTGTCACTTTTTCACCTGCGAAAATTCCACTGTCAATTTCTGCCAGTTGGATTTCTTCAGGCATCTGTCTTTGATGAACTTCTTTTATATTGACAAATGCCTGATGGAGGGCTGATTTGATTTCAGGTTCAATGGATTCGCGAGCATCTGCAAATTCTTGTTCGCTGACTTTTAGGTTTTCTAGTTCTGCGCCTGCATAGTCAAATTTTCTCACGTATTCAATTAAGGCTGCATCGCCACGCTGCCTAATTTGGTCAATCACCTCTTTTGCAATGGAGAGGGCTTGTTCGATGTTTAACTCAGCTCGTCTCTTCAATGCTGAGAGATCTTGAGGTGTCATTTCTGCCAGTCTGAGAATTCTAACCACTAGATGCCTGCCCTCACTCATTTCTTAAAGGTTGATTTTGGTTGGGTGAAAAAAGGGAATTTTATCATATTACCAACTTACAGGGTAAAAGGTAAAATCTCTATGTTCCGTTCGTAGTTAAAAAGATGTAGGGGCGCAATGCCTTGCGCCCCTACTAGAAAATTAACATTGACATCCACATTATTTCGATTATTCTAGTAATATGGATAATGAAGAAACGGCTCGCTATGCAGATATGTTTGCTGCACTAGGGTCAGAACCACGGCTTGAAATTATGCGGCTGCTGTTTGCAGCTTACCCAAAAGGCTTGACAGTGGGAGAGATTCAGGAAAAACTAAAAATCCCGAACTCCACCTTATCTCACCATTTGGAGAAGCTGCGAAACGAGGGGTTAGTCACTAGCCGAAAAGATAGGCAATTTTTGTGGTACTCAGCAAATGCTGAGACGATGGAGGATTTGCTTGCTTTTTTAACCACAGGGAAAACAAGAAGCGATCGCACGGGTATTTTTGGCGATCGTGCTTCTCGAGCCACTAACAAGACACACACAGAGGAAGGATTTATGTTTGAAAGATTTTTTGAGGCTATCTTTCAAAAATTGTTCGGATTCATGTCTGAGAGATTTCGCCTTCAAGGATATGAAAGATTTACCCAAAAAGCCATTAATGCTATGTTTTTTGCACAAAGTGAGTCTCGCCGCTTAGGACATGAGTTTATTGGGACAGAACAAATTTTAGTAGGCGTGATTGGTGAAGGTAGTGGGGTAGCATCTGAGATTCTCACTTCTGTAGGGGTGAGCTTGGAAAAAGCACGGATTGAAGTCGAAAAAATTATAGGTAGAGGTAAAGGTTATACGCCTTTAGATATTCCCTACACACCCAGAGCCAAGCAAGTCTTAGAACTATCGGTAGAAGAATCTCAAAAACTTGGTGTCAACTATGTTGGGACAGAACATTTATTATTGGGTATTCTTCGTGAAGGTGCAGGAGGTGGAGGAGGAGCCGCAATTAAAGTGCTGCAAAACCTGGGAATAGACTTAGTTGCTTTTGAACAAAGGCTGCGAAGTGCTTTAAGTTAGATTTGCGATTCGCAAGAACGTATCAAACTTGCAGCAAGAAAGTGCAAGACGAAATACCCTTGCACTCCCTATCTTAAAAGACGGTTTCATTTTATGCAGGGCTTACGCAAAGCCCCTCTTTTTAAGGGGGTTAGGGGAGATCTGCAACAGGTGAAATCCCCAGAATACTGTTAAGTTTGCGTAAGTCTTACAATAATCCAACCCGAAACTTTAAGAAGTTCTTATTATGTCGAAGTTTGATAATCAATTAGAAACCTTTTATGCCAAAAATCGGAAAGAATGGCGGGAATGGTTGGAGAAAAATCATCAAAATTATGTTGGTGTGTGGCTTTTCTACTATAAAGTAAAAAGTGGTAAGCCAAGTATTCAATACAGTGAAGCAGTAACGATGATAATTTCGCCATCCCCGGACGATGGGAGCTAATTTTTCCGCTTTCTCTAAAGCCCCCAAATTCGAGTTATTGACAATCGTTTTGATTTTGGCTCTGAAAGTTTTAAAGTTTTCCGCAGAGGGAGTACATCTAAACTTGCCATTTTTCTGGACTTGGAAGTGCCAGCCTAAAAAGTCAAAACCATCTGTCGCGGATACTAATCTGGTCTTTGAAGCTTTAATATTTAGTCCTCGTTTGTGCAGAAATTCCTGAATTTTTTCAAGTATCTTTTGAGCATTTTCATGGGGTTTCAGAATAAATACCATGTCATCTGCATATCTCAGAGATTTATGGATTTCTTCGATTCCGTCTAATGCTATATTCGCAAGTAATGGGCTACATACGCCTCCTTGTGGTGTTCCAGAGTCCGGGAAATCTGGATGGACTCCTATTTTCAGACATCTCCAGAGTCCCTTTTTTGCGTTTTGAGGCGCTATGACCTTGGACATGAGGAAGTTGTGATTGATTCTATCGAAACATTTTTCAATGTCTATTTCTAGAATTTGTTTTTCCTTGCCGTTCACACTTGAATTCAAATTTTGAAAAAGCAATTTTTGACAATCATGTGTTGAGCGTCCTGGTCTAAATCCATAGCTTCTGGCGTTGAATAATGCTTCATGTACTGGTTCTATGGCATATTTCATCATGCATTGCCATGTTCTGTCATCAAGAGTCGGAATTTTTAGTATTCTTTGACTCCCGTCTTTTTTTGCTATGGCAATTTCTTTGAGTTCTTGATGTTTCCATTCTGGGATATTTCTTCTTAAATGGTCATCAAGTTCCCACCTTTGTTGAAAGGTTAAGGACTTTTTACCATCCACTCCAGCCGTTTTTTTTCCCACATTTAATTGCGTGACTTGTCGAATTGCCAGTAATCTTGCGCTTCGCGACCTCAGTATTAGCTTCTGTAGATTGTTGACTCGTTTCCGGTCATTTTCTCGACTCGCTTTATATAATCGACTTTGTAGGCGGAATAGGTTTTTGCGGAGTTTTTTCCACGCTAACTTTTTCCAGAGTTCACTGTAGTTATTTTCTACGTGTCTAACCATACTCTACTCTGTTAATTATACTCTGATTGCCTCAAACCAATTACGGTTCGTCCTACCTGATGTGAAGTTTTCGGCGTCTCGTCTCGCTTACTAGGGTTTCGACCTCCCCCCAGACTCCATCACCATTTTTCCTCGTTCCAATTTCTGATTGATTGATGATTTAGGACAGACCATTTCGCCTACACTCTTCTCATAGGAATACGGCTAACGAAACAAGATTGCCGCGAGAATCGGGTGTGAGGTCAGTATTTTGTTTCCAGATTACCGCTTGGGATTAAGACGCTTTTTTAGGTCTTGTTTATCCATTTCATCTTCCCTTTAACGCCAGTGTGCCATATCTGCTTTTGGCTCTGATTGCGTCCTGTTCCCAGCTTCGCTCTATAGAATTCCGAGTCTATTCAGCGTGGGCAGGTTGGGGGTCACTGTTTCCTTTCCAGGGTAGGGCTTTCACCTACATCCAGAAATCAGTTATGAGCTTTTCAAGGTTTTTCCTTGTCGTTCTCACTTAGAGCTATATACTTAAGTATTTTTACTCTAAAACGAGTCGCACTGTTTCAATCCCTAATAGGGATTAGTATAAGTTGCAACTCTCTTTTGAAATTATTGGCAGCAAAAAGTTCCGTTTCAATCCCTAATAGGGATTAGTATAAGTTGCAACATTGCCAAGGCTATCTTGCTGGCGTATTTTATCAAAAGGTTTCAATCCCTAATAGGGATTAGTATAAGTTGCAACCGTCAGCGTGGCGTTTTGCATACGTGATTGCGCCGTTTCAATCCCTAATAGGGATTAGTATAAGTTGCAACCTTGTGAGTGCCTCAAGCAGTGGGGCATGATGGCAAAGTTTCAATCCCTAATAGGGATTAGTATAAGTTGCAACTTGATGCTACACGTGTACTACCTGTAGATAAAGGGTTTCAATCCCTAATAGGGATTAGTATAAGTTGCAACGAGAAATTTTTCCGCTCATATCGGGGTTAGTTGCGTTTCAATCCCTAATAGGGATTAGTATAAGTTGCAACGTTAAAGGGTACAATTGGGTCTAACGCCAATGGGTTTCAATCCCTAATAGGGATTAGTATAAGTTGCAACCAACCATGGGTTTTTGTAAACGAACTAGAATTAGTAGAAGTTTCAATCCCTAATAGGGATTAGTATAAGTTGCAACGAGTTTGCAATGGCTTGTGAACCATTTTTACTTGTTTCAATCCCTAATAGGGATTAGTATAAGTTGCAACCCTATAGAAATATAGGGTTAAATTTTTCAATATGTTTCAATCCCTAATAGGGATTAGTATAAGTTGCAACCTAAATAAGCTGTGTATCCCTTTGTTTTACTACCGTTTCAATCCCTAATAGGGATTAGTATAAGTTGCAACTTTGCAGAAGGATATGCAGACCTATGCGCTTTCTTTCGTTTCAATCCCTAATAGGGATTAGTATAAGTTGCAACAAAAATAATCGGTGCGGTCAGGCATCAGTACTGTTTCAATCCCTAATAGGGATTAGTATAAGTTGCAACCTAAATATTGGAATCTTGAAACAAAATCACAATTGTTTCAATCCCTAATAGGGATTAGTATAAGTTGCAACAAGTTCGAGAAACAGAGCGATGAGCCAGAGCATCCCGTTTCAATCCCTAATAGGGATTAGTATAAGTTGCAACCAGATGTTTTTCTAACTACTGTATCTAAATCTATATCTGTTTCAATCCCTAATAGGGATTAGTATAAGTTGCAACTGCTTGGAGTTGAAAAGCTTACTATATGTGGTTTTCAAGGTGCGGTAGCGCGGATGGTCTAATCATAGCACGATCGCGGGTGGTAGTGACAAGAGAAAATCGCTGAAAAGCTTATCTGGTAAGTATCGCGGATGGTTTTTGTTTTTAAATGGACTCAAAGCCTTATATATCAAAGCTTTAGAGTACTTTTTTTGGGAACTTATTTTTCTACACCTACCCATCCGCGCAATAAAATCTAGCTACTCACCAGTAATAGAGAGTTCATCAACCCAAACTCTGGGACAAACCCCACCAGGAGTTAATTCCGCTTCTTTTTCCACAAAAAGAATAGACTTGAGGACTTCCAAAAAATCTCCCGCAACAGTAGCTGACTCAATGCTAATTTTCTCACCTTTGTTCACTAACCAACCATCAAACGGCAGAGAGAAAGAACCTTGTAAAGCTTTCACCCCTGCATGCAGAGCTTGTAAATCATCAATCAAAATGACATTCTCAGCAGTTTCCAAGCTCAATTCCTGTTCAGCCGTCGCAGAAGATCCAAAGACATGATAGAAATTGGGGCTGACAGTGACTTTTGCACCAATATTAGCATGACCCGTTGGGGTTGCGTTCATTCTTTTTGCAGTACCTGCACTGTGGAGAAAGTTTGTTAAAACGCCATTTTCAATGAGTGAAATTCGGCGAGTAGGAGTTCCTTCACCATCAAAAACTTCTGCACCAACGTTGGCTGGATGTAAATCATCATCAGCGACTGAAAGCAGAGGAGAAGCAATTTGCTTTCCTAAATCATCAGGGGTAGATAAGCTTTGCTTGTCCAAAATACTCTGAGCGTTGAATATGTTAGAAAAAGCACCCAGTAAACTTAAAAAAGCATCTGGTGAGAAAACAACTCGATATTTACCCGACTTGATTTTTTCATAATTCAAATGGCTGATAGTTTTCTCTGCTGTTTCCTTGATACAACCATTAATGTCTAAATTTTCTAAACCCCGGCTAATTCTAAAAGCACCAGCACTACGAGGTTTTTTCCCGTCTTCTTCTGTTTTGCTGTAAAGATAAACTGATGCTACGGAGCGAGATTCTGTTCTCATAGCACCATTGCTGTTGAGATAGAACCTATCGATATCTCTTTGCGCCAAACTATTGTAAGGCACTCCCTTAATCGCTGGATGAGCATTCAGTAATTCTTTTTCAGCTGCTAATAAACTATCAATAAGTTGAGCAACAGGGACTTGAGGTGCTTTTTCGTCAGAGGAACGGTCTATGGGAACAGTCGCTTCAGGACTAAAATCTGGCACATTTTCTTTAACACCAAAGAAACTTGCTTCATATGCAGTTTTCAAAGCTAACTCAAGTCCTTTGGGGTCTACATCTGTTGTCGTGGTGACACCCATTGTGTTGTCTTCATTCCAAACACGAACAGTGACACCAGAAAGATTGGAAGCTTTCACTTGCTTCGGCTCACCTCGATCTACTTGTACACTGGTTTGGTCTGCACTTGAGCCATAAATATCAAATTTGTTGATGCCAAGCTTTTCTGCATTTTCCTTGGCGTAAGTTGCAATCTCAGTAATATTGGGCATAGTCTGGTTGATGGTTAGTTGTTAGTGGTTAGTTGTTAGTGGTCACTGGTCACTGGTCACTGGTCACTGTTTACTGGTCACTGGTCACTGTTTACTGGTCACTGGTCACTGGTCACTGGTCACTGGTCACTGTTTACCGTCCACCTACGGTGATGGAATCAACTTTAATGTGGGGCTGTCCTACAGTGGTATAAATACTGCCACTGACAGAACCACAAAAACCAGGCGCAAGAGATAAATCTTGAGAGCACATGGAAATTTTGTTCATAATTTCCTTAGCTTCACCAATCAAAATCGCTCCCTTTAATGGCTTAGTGATTTTGCCGTTTTCAATCAAATAAGCTTCGTCTACACCAAAGTTAAATTGACCTGTAGCACCAACGCTACCGCCACCCATCTTTTTACAGTAAATTCCTTTGTCAATGGAGCCAAAGATATCATCAACACTGTACTCGCCTGTCGCAATATATGTGTTACGCATCCGGCTTGCTGCAGCAAAGGTGAAATTCTGACGGCGACCGCTACCTGTTCTGGGATGTCCGGTGCGCCAAGAACCAGTCCTGTCAGCTAAGAAGTTCTTTAAAACTCCTTTCTCAATCAACAGGGTTCTTTGGGCTGGCATTCCTTCATCATCCATGTCAATGGTACCAAAAGCGTTTTCTGTCCGCCCTTCATCCCAAGCAGTTAGACTTTCATGGGCAATTTTTTCACCTTTCTTATCAGCAAAAGGAGTGGTGTTGCGTTCGATTTGAGTCGTTTCAAGTAGGTGTCCGCATGCCTCGTGGAAGATAACCCCACCAAAGTGATTTGCCATAACAATGGGGTAAGTTCCTGACTCTACGTAATCAGCGTAGAGCATTTTTCCAGCTGATTCGGAAATTTGTTCTACTGCTTCCTTGTAGTCCCAAGTTCTCAGGAAATTGGGGTCGCTAGTGTTACCACCACGTTCTCCAATAGAAGTGCGATTAGCTCCATCAGCACACAGAAGGCTGAGACCTACCGATTGGGTGAGGCGAATATCACGAGCAAAAGTCCCATCGCTAGCGGCGACTAAAACTTCTTGCCAATCACGGAAATATGTGCTGCGGCGCGATTGTATGTGATTTGCCTTTTGCTTGAGTTGGTCGGTACTTTCAAGCAATAGTTCTCCCATTTCTCGAATTGAGCTACAAAGAGGTAGCCACCCATCTTTACCTCTTTTGGTGGCGTAGTCTCGCAGCAGTTCCAAGTTAATTTCTGGGATAAAAGAGTTGGGTGCGGGGAGTTGCAACCCCATGATAGAAAGCCCTTTTTCCAACGCTGCTTTCAACCCGGAAAATGTTAGGTCATTGGTGCTAACATAACAATCTGCTTGACCACGAAAAACTCTGACTCCCGCACCTGTAGACAGACGGGGTGTAATGCTGGTGATGGTATCTTCTTCTGCAAGGCAGCTAATATAATTAACACGCTCTAAGAAAAATTCAATAAAATCAGCACCCGCCGCACGTCCCAGTCCCAAAAGGGTAGACAAGGGAGCTTCCCAGGTTTCATCGAAGCGCTCTGGGGTGAAGGAGTAATGTAGGCTAGGAAGTTGATTCGAGAGAAGTGGAGTAATTGTAAGCATTAGTATTTTCGGTAAGCTAGGTTTAAGAAGTGTTTTAGCAGTTCTGACTCAGGTAAAATATGACGGGTTGAATGAACTGTGTACAATCATACCTATTTACCTATTATGGTCATAAGGTGAGAGGATGACAGGTGGGGAATCCGACTTTCTACCTTTTTCTTGAAACTTAAAAAAGTGTTAGGCTATAAGCACCTATCGCCGATATTCGTCCCCACAGTCACCGATTAACTGATATAAGTCCCTCGATTTGCTAGAGACTGCTTCTATCTGATGCAAATCCTCAGTATCTAATGTAAAGCTGAATACTCTGGCATTATCTTCCAGATGTTCGGTTATACCAAGCCTTGCGCCAACGATCGCACCCGCTACTGTTGGTTTGTCTAAAATATAACGCAGTGCTACATTGGGAATACTAACACTGTGTTTGTCAGCTATGCTCTTGACAGCAGACAGTAATTCTTGGAATAGCTGCCAATCACCCCAACCATTTATCATATTTTTGTATTTTTTCAAGCTGACAGTCGTCAATTCAGACCCTCTTGGTTCTGGAACACCTAAATATTTTTCTGATAAAAAACCACCACAAACTGTTTAAGAGGCGACAAATGTTTAAATCTGTGGTGAATTGTAGGTTCATGAATTTAGTTAGTTGTTAGTTGTTAGTGGTTGGTGGTGTAGGATAGGCGTCTCGCCTGTCATCATTAGTGGTTGGTGGTGTAGGATAGGCGTCTCGCCTGTCATCATTGGTGGTTGGTGGTGTAGGATAGGCGTCTCGCCTGTCATCATCGGTGATTTTCTCTCATCGCCAGTCTTTTTGTGCTTGCTCTAAAACATAAGCAGAGACATCTTGTATTTCTTCCTCGGTTAACCGATCTTTGTAGGCTGACATATTGTTTTTCCCGTTGGTTACGATAGATGCGATCGCATCTACAGAATCCATCCCATATTTCTTAAGTGCTTTCAATTTTAAGTTCTTTCCTCGTCTAATAATATTGCTCCCGTTGATATGACACCCAGCACAATTTACGCTAAAAATTTTAGCACCATTATTTGTATCTGCTGCTATTGCTTCAGGAAGGAAAGAGAAACTTAAAACCACGAATATCACTAATAAAATAGTGATGAGCTTTGGAAGTTTGATATTCATATCAACATTAAATAAGTTCATTCCTGTTAACCAATTGGTTGTAGTATGCGACAAAGGTGTATGCGGCAAAATGCCGTATTCTCTTCCTCTGTAATCCGTCACAACAATTTTTGTACTAGCACACAGAGGGAGATACCAAAGCATATGACAAGCAGAAATTGATGCCACCAGCAGTTCCTCTGCATTATACCGTGTTGGGTCACCACGAAAAGATGGGTCAGACGAGCCATAAATAATAGGTTTGTCTTGACTACCATACAAACAAAGTCCGCCTGCGCGGACTCACGAAAAATCAAGGTTCTGAAACCCACGTAGGTGGGTTTTGCCTGTATAGCCGCGATTTCTAATCGCCAAGGCAAGTATGAATTAAGACTTTACTGAAGCATAGAAAACCTCAGATCCCCGACAACTTTTGCGAAGTCGGGGATCTATATTGTTCAATCAACCGCATCTGTAATAAATGTCAGCAGAGAAAATTAGCTTCTGCAAGCAGTCTACGCGCTTAAAAGTTCTCATCACTTCAGTTTTTCTGGAAATAAAATCTGATACAATGACCGCTTAACAAATGCCAAAATCCATGTTTCTAATTCAATGACCCGCTTTATACATGACAAGTTTGCCAAAGATTACCTCGAAGAATTACTCAAAAACTACGGGGAGGTCAAAACCTCAGAAAAAGTTTCAGGAGAGATTAAAGAGATAGATGTTTTCTTCATTCCCGCTCAACCCCGAAGTGCCGATCTACAAACACTAGGACTACTGGGGAGATTTGCCGAATTCCCGATGATAGTAGAACCATTCCGCAATGCAGCATCTGAAGATGAAATCTGCGACTGCTTGCTAAAATTATTGGAAATCAGAGCCTCGATGCGGCGAGAAGCAAAAGCCAAGAAAACGAAACTTCCAAAACATAAAATTCCTAAACTGTGGATTCTCACGCCCACAGCATCTGCTGACAGATTATCAAGTTTTAACATTAACCAAAAACCGGGATGGTTACCAGGAATTTACTTTTTAGGAGGTGCGTTAAGAGCAGCAATTGTTGCCATACATCAACTACCACCGACACCAGAGACGTTATGGTTGAGACTGTTGGGTAGGGGAAAAGTACAAGAGCAAGCAATTGTTGAACTACTTGGATTACCCTCTGATAATCCCTACCAGAGAGCAACGCTAGAATTAGTTTACAACCTGCAAGAAAATTTGAGAATCAATCAAAATATAAATAAAGACGACCAGGAGTTGGTTATGCGATTAGAACCACTTTATCAGCGCAATCGGGAACAAGCTAAAGAAGAGGGACGACAAGAGGGACGACAAGAGGGACGACAAGAGGGACGACTTGAAGGAGAGCAACGTCTGGTTATGCGTCAGCTAAATCGCCTCTTTGGTGAAATCGATGCATCATTAACTCAGCAAATTAGAGAATTATCCACCGAACAACTTGAAGCTTTAGGAGAAGTTTTATTAGACTTTTCTGAGGTGGCTGATTTACAAGCTTGGTTAAATCAATCTGAAGCATAGAAAACCTTAGCTCCCCGACAACTTTTGCGAAGTCGGGGATCTATATTGTTCAATCAACCGCACCTATCATAAATGTCAGCAGAGAAAATTAGCTTCTGCAAGCAGTCTCCGCGCTTGAAAATTCTCATCACTTCAGTTTTTCTGGAAATAAAATCTGATACAATGACCGCTTAACAAATGCCAAAATCCATGTTTCTAATTCAATGACCCGCTTTATACATGACAAATTTGCCAAAGATTACCTTGAAGAATTACTCAAAAGCTACGGGGAGGTCAAAACCTCAGAAAAAGTTTCAGGAGAGATTAAAGAGATAGATGTTTTCTTCATTCCCGCTCAACCCCGAAGTGCCGATCTACAAACACTAGGACTACTGGGGAGATTTGCCGAATTCCCGATGATAGTAGAACCATTCCGCAATGCAGCATCTGAAGATGAAATCTGCGACTGCCTGCTAAAATTATTGGAAGTCAGAGCCTCGATGCGGCGAGAAGCAAAAGCCAAGAAAACGAAACTTCCAAAACATAAAATTCCCAAACTCTGGATTCTCACTCCCACAGCATCTGCTGACAGATTATCAAGTTTTAATATTAACCAAAAACCGGGATGGTTACCAGGAATTTACTTTTTAGGAGGTGCGTTGAGAGCAGCAATTGTCGCCATACATCAACTACCACCGACACCAGAGACGTTATGGTTGAGACTGTTGGGTAGGGGAAAAGTACAAGAGCAAGCAATTGTTGAACTTCTTGGGTTACCTGAACATCATCCCTACCAAAAAGCAACGCTAGAATTAGTTTACAACCTGCGGGAAAATTTGAGAATCAATCAAAATATAAATAAAGACGACCAGGAGTTAGTTATGCGATTAGAGCCACTTTATCAACGCAATCGAGAACAAACCAAAGAAGAGGGGCGACTTGAAGGAGAGCAACGTCTAGTTATGCGTCAGCTAAATCGCCTCTTTGGTGAAATCGATGCATCATTAACTCAACAAATTAGAGAATTATCCACCGAACAACTTGAAGCTTTGGGAGAAGTTTTATTAGATTTTTCTGAGGTGGCTGATTTACAAGCTTGGTTAAATCAATCTGAAGCATAGAACACCTTAGATCCCCGACTTCGCAGAAGTTGTCGGGGATCTTTTTTACGATCGCAACTCACTGGAAGAGTCACTTTTGCTCGAGTGCCATTTTTCAAAAGAGATGTTTTTCTCTAATTTACAACAAAACTTTTTTATGGTAAATTTGAGCTAAGTCAGTTTCTGAACTCAAACAGCAGCTATTTTCCCTTTGCTAGGTCAGCGTAAATTACAATCTCTAAACCCAAGACAAGCAAAAGTAACAGTTCTATCACACCTAGAAGATTAACAGCTAAAGGAGGCTTTGATACAAGCAACCAAAAGGCTATCAATGCAACTATACCAGAACCAACAAAAGCGATAAGGTCAACAATTAATTGTTCTATCTTGCGTCGTTTTCGACGGGGATCGCTTCTATGAGCTATTTCCCACCCAAAGATTGATTCAGTATCGGTGTTACCAGTCAGTTCTTTAATTTTTTCCACTAGTGTCAAGCGAAGATATCTGCCAATTGCCGTGATTTTTTCATCATTGACAACATAAGTCCAGCCCAAGATAAGACAAACCCAAGGGATAACAAGAAGTGCATAATAATTTGCTTGGTTGTCATTCGCTTTATTGGGGATAGCAACAGCGATGATTGCACCAATAACCCCTAGTGTCACATAAAGCAGATTATCTCGAAAGCCAATTCTTTGCGTTTGCTCATCCTTAAGTTTCTCGTATTCTTGAAGATAAACTTCCAGCATCGGTTGCTTATCACTCATAACAGTTCCTTGATATATAAAATAAGTGTATTAACTTAGCTTTTTGCCAGACTGACCATAGAGCGACTTTTTTGACGCTAACACATTTTACAATAGATACTGCTTGCCAAATACTTATAAAAGCGGCAAAATATAAAGAAAATCAGTGAAATAAGAGATTTAACCTATGGCTTTGCCTTGCGCTGTTATACTCACTGCTATTCCTGTAGAGTATAAGGCTGTTCGCGCCCATTTAAGCAATCCTCAAAGAGAAACACATCGTGAAGGAACTATATACCATCGAGGAATCTTTTCATCTGATGATATATCTTGGCAAGTAGGAATTGTCGAAACTGGAGCCGGGAATACTGATGCTGCGGTAGAAACCAAACGGGCGATCGATTACTTCAAGCCGAATGTTGTATTTTTTGTCGGAGTCGCTGGAGGAATCAAGGATGTTTCCTTGGGTGATGTAGTCGCAGCAACGAAGGTTTATGGATACGAGTCAGGGAAAGCTATAAAAGAAACCTTTTTAACTAGTCCTAACGTCAGCACAGTGAGCTACCGTTTGGAACAGTTAGCTAAAGCTGAGGCGCGAGAAGATGATTGGGTAAAGCGCATTAAAGGAGACACCCCTACAAAAACGCCATCACCATCAGCTTATATTGGAGCAATAGCTGCAGGCGATAAAGTTTTAGCTTCAAAAGATTCTGAAGTTTACAAACTTCTCCGCTCAAATTACAATGATGCCCTAGCGGTAGAGATGGAAAGCCACGGTGTTCTCAAAGCAGTTCGTGCTAATCCAGAAATTAACGTATTAATCGTTCGTGGTATCTCTGATTTGATTGAGCATAAGAGCGATGCTGATGCTAGTGGCTATCAGGAAATCGCAGCACGCCACGCTAGTGCTTTTGCTTTTGAAATTCTGGCAAAGCTAGCTCCAAATGGGTTAAATTCTTCAAACCTCAGTGAAACTTCATTAGGTTCTTTAACTAAAGATAAAACAGCACTCCAAGTATGGGGAGAAAAACTCTCATATTTGCAGCAACAAGAAGCGATCGCATCAGATCCTGGTATGAAATTTCAACTCAAGACGCAGATTGAGGAATGTCAACACAAAATTCAGGAATTAAAGAATAGAGGATGATTTTGTTGTCAAAAAATGATGGATGATTTTGTTGTCAAAAAATGATGGATGCGAAGGCTCTTAATACTTGGAAGGAAAAACTCGCTTATCTTGAGCAACAAGAATCGAGCGCATCAGATCCTGCTATGAAAAAGAACATCCAGCAGCAGATTAAAGAATGTAAAGAAAAAATTTTATCAGGTACACAACTTGATAATGCTTTATTGCCTTTAAACTACAATCAACAATTTGATCGGTATCGTGATTTTTTTGAAACATATTCTCAGGATCACATAGGTGCTTTTTTGATTCACGGACAATCAAAAAGTTGTCAGCAATGGTTAGTTCATAGATTAATATGTCATGTTCCGGGTGATACAGATCCGAAGAAGATTTTGGTTCGCCTGGATAAAAATGAAAGTCATATTGAAGACTTCTGGAAAATTCTTGCTGCTCAATTAAATATAGGACGGGATACACCTCCTGAAAAAATAGTTGAAGCTGTCTATCGTCATTACGCAGATACAGTTATATTATTGTTTGATAATTTAGATAAATTGTACAACAAGGAGATCGGAAAAATTCTTGATCAATTTTGGATTCCTTTAGTAGAAAAGGTATTGGAAAATACGAACGAACGTGAAAGACCCTATTTATTAATGTTTTTAGTAGATAATACAGGTTGTTCGCCTGAGTGGAATATTAATTTTCTACAATTGGAAAACTGCAATCCGAACCAACGTATGATTCAACCTATAAAGTTGCCAAAAATTGAGAGGTTTTCTCTTCAAACACTTAAAAAGTGGGTGAGGACAAACCCTAAACTTTTTAAGATACCAGTTGATAATTATCTCGCTCTTGAGACTTTAGCTCAAGAGTTTTATGACAGTACTTGCGGAGTTCCTGAGGATGTTATGAAGGCGATTTGTAAAAAATGTGAATGTCAATGGTCGGATCTTATGAACCGCATAAACTTATGAATAATGATATTTCCTCCTCGTGCAATCTTGAGTACACAGGTACAACTAACCCTAAACCCGATGATATAGACTATCAACCTTACCTTCCCAGTGAGGAATTAAAAAAAAGTGTGGATTTAGCTATCAAACTCGAACGCCCTTTGTTAATCATGGGTGAACCGGGTTCTGGAAAAACACAGTTGGCAAAAGCGATCGCCTATGAATTTACTGAAAACAATCAAGACCTTTTAAAGTCTTTAAATCTTGACAGTTATCCCTACGAAGCATGGTATGTTAAATCTACCAGTCGTGCTAGAGATGGACTCTATATATATGATGCGATCGCACGCTTGCGGGATGCTCAACTTGCAGGGGTAAATCAACTAGATAAAGAGGGTCAAAAACGTCTTAATGACTCAGAGCAAAAAGATTACATCAAATTTGGAGCCTTAGGAAAAGCTTTTCAAAATTCCCTAAGAACTATTGTTCTAATTGATGAAATTGATAAAGCTGATATTGATTTTCCTAACGACCTTCTTTTAGAACTCGACGAAAAACGGTTTTTTATAGAAGAAACTCAAAGGTGGGTTCCCGATCGCAATCCTCAGAAAAAAGCACCCTCTCCCATTATCATTATTACCAGCAATAATGAAAAAGACTTACCCGATGCTTTCTTGCGTCGCTGTATCTTCCACTACCTAGAATTTCCGGAGAAAGATAAATTAATTGACATTATTAAAGCTCACTTCGGGAAAAAGCTACCAGAATTCCTAACTGAAGAGCTTTTAGAAAATGTTGTTAACAGCTTTTTAGGCGTTAGGCAATATACAGATAGTAGTGGTAAAAAGGTGAGTACCAGCGAACTGATTGACTGGGTTGCAGCACTGTTAGAATACTATAAAACACCAGAGCAGATTCGAGAACAACTCAAACCAGGAGAATTACCCTTCTTAGGGTTGCTGCTAAAAACTTGGGACGCCCAAATCCGCTATAAGGGACAGCGCCGTGAAACCACTTAACGACCATCACCTGCTAGAACTGTTTTGGGGACTGCGGAAAGCTGGGTTGTCCCTGAGAATAGAAGATTACCAGTTGCTTTGCCAAGCTTGGGAGAAAGGTTTTTGTCCAAACAACATTCAAGAATTAGGGGAATTATGTCAGCGCTTGTGGGTAAAGTCTTTGAAAGAGAAAAAGCTTTTTGATGAATATTTTAATAAATATTCTGACCGGTATTTGGAACATCTGAAACAGTTGTTATTCCAACTAGAAACTAACTCTTCGTTTTCCGATGAATCTTCTGGGGAAGGAAGACAACTAACCAAAGGTTCATCAAGAGATGCTCAGTCCGGTACACCTCAAGCGAGACTCCAACAGAAAATAGAAGCAACGACACCACCATCAACGCCCACTCCGTCACCTCTACCTGAGACGGTAATTACAGAAGCAGCGCGGGTGGGTCAAGCAGTTCCTATACCTCGATCAACATACTTTACCCTTACAAAAGAATATTTTCCCGTACATCGACGGCAAATGCAACAAAGCTGGCGAAAACTGCGCCTTTCGCTGCGAGAGGGTGTAGGAACGGAATTAGATATTCCCGCCACAATCAAACGCATTAGCCAAAAGGGATTATTTCTCGATCCCGTGCTTATCCCCAAGCGCACCAATCAAACTGAATTATTGCTATTACTCGACCAAAGTAATTCCATGATGCCTTTTGCGCCTCTAGCAGAGCAATTAGTTCAAACAGCTCAAAAGGACGGACGTTTGGGGGAAACGAAAACTTACTATTTTCGCAACAGTCCAAAAGACTTTCTCTTCAGAGATCTCGATTTGTTACAAAAGCAATCCCTTACCAACATCATTCCCCACTTACATAAAAACCGTACTGTTGTTCTTATCTTCAGTGATGGTGGTGCAGCACGTGGCGGTTACAATCAAGAGCGAGTGAAATTAACAGAGAAATTTCTCAATCAACTCAAACCAGCGGTGCGAAAAGTAGTGTGGTTGAATCCAGTACCAAAATACCGTTGGTTTGGGACTACTGCTAGTCAGCTGTCGGACAAAGTCTTCATGTACCCCTTCAGCGAACAAGGGTGGCGGGTGATGATTGATGTCCTGCGGGGAAAACAGAAGTCTTCACCAGAAGATTTTGACTATCTCCTCAACTGGTCAGAGTTAGTCGCAAATCAAGAATCCGTTGAGCAGCTCTATAAACGTCTTGTGAGTTTGCAACCACCTGACACGAAAAACGACCCAGATAAGTTGTATCGCTACGAAAACGCTTCTCGTTACATTGCTGATTTTGCCAGACGGGGTCAAGCATATTTAGATTTAGCCTGTCACGCGGCTTTCCCCCTTGCCATCACTCCAGATTTAGTTTACTACTTACGAGAGAACTTTTCCTTCTTCGATCAAAAAGGGAAAAAGTTAAATATCCCTTGGATTGCTGTTCCAGACCTCTTGCTATCGAATCTTTGCTATCCCATAGGGTATCAGCTTTATGAAATGGATAGCGCCGTGCGGCATTTATTGCTAAAACTCTTACAACAAGAAGAACGATTTGGTAACAAAAGGCTTGATGAACTGTCTGACTGCTTGCTTTACTACCTGCAACAAGGATTAAACAATCCAAACTTAAAGAACCAAGATTTTGGCGAAAACCCAGAATGGATTGCACTCGCTTACACTAAACCCAGTGAAGTCGCTCGTCAACTGGCTCTCATGCTACACCAAACTTATTCAGGAGACAAAGCTGAAAAAATCAAAAGTGTATCCTTAACTGCAACATTTGCAGAACCCCTCGCTGAAGCTAACTTTCAACCCCTTCTCACCTTTGCTCGTGGTTGGGGACGTTTGGCTAGGGGATACCAAGAAGAGGCGAAAGAAGTATTTGAGCAATTGCCTAAAAAATCACCAGAACTTAATATAGAAGGGGTGAAACTATGGATTCCAGGTCGCAAACTCCCGCAATTTTCCTTTGATGTTGTGACTGTCAACGCTACAGGAGAAATCATCAAACGGGAAACCCACCAAGCTAAGTACTTTAAGGAAGACCTTGGCAATAGGGTGACTCTGGACATGGTTTATATTCCTGGTGGTAGCTTCCTCATGGGTTCACCGGAAACTGAAGAGGGACGTTATGAAAATGAGGAGAGTCCTCAGCACAAAGTTACCGTTCAACCTTTTTTTATGGGTAAGTACCCCGTCACTCAAAAGCAGTGGCGAGTTGTAGCTGCTTTCCCTCAAGTCAACCGCGAACTCCATCCCAACCCATCGAATTTTAAAGGAGTTAACCGACCAGTAGAGTCAATATCATGGTATGATGCAGTAGAGTTTTGTGATAGACTATCAACATACACTGGAAAAAACTACCGACTTCCCAGTGAAGCAGAGTGGGAGTATGCTTGCCGCGCAGGCACGACGACACCTTTCCACTTTGGCGAAACTATTACGCCAGAGTTGGCAAATTATGACGGCAACTACACTTACGCTTCTGGTTCCAAGGGAGAGTTTCGTGAAAAGACAACAACTGTAGGCAGCTTTAAAGTAGCTAATGCCTTCGGACTGTTTGATATGCACGGCAACATCTGGGAATGGTGTGCCGACCGTTGGCATAAAAACTATGAAAATGCATCTTCTGATGGCAGTGCTTGGTTAACTCAGTCTTCAAAAGATAATGATAATCATCGGATGCTTCGTGGCGGTTCCTGGCTCATCAATCCGAGGCATTGCCGTTCGGCGTATCGCAACGACGTTCATCCGGACAGCAGGGACGACTCCGCCGGGTTTCGGGTGGTGCTTTCCGGGGCGAGAAGTTTATAATTCTTTACACTTTCCTCTCTAACCCTTTTCCCTATTCTTTTTTTTGCTGCCTCTGGCAGATCGATTTTTTTTGAGATTTGCACGACTCCCTATATTATCTATAAACTCTCTAATCTTGTCAAGACCTGAGTTTGAGAATTAGGAATTTCCAATAGATAAATTGTCTCATATTGTGGGAGGGACGGCAATACTATTCTCTCAAGAAACAGGGGAGTGGGGAATAGGGAGTAGGGAGTAGGGGAAAGAGTGTTTCTTTCATTCGTAGCGGGTGGTGCGCCGCCCGTGGGGCTGCTCCTAAGTGGAAATTAGAATCCCGGTTTCTTAAAGAAACCGGGGTTCTGAGACCTCAGCGATCGCATCCCTTGCAGTCTGGCGTCTGCATTTAGTTTTAGAAAGAAGTTTTAATATTCCCCAGTTAGTAGCTGATGGCTACATTGATACGATTAGGAAATATGCTGAGCTTGGTCCATCCGTTGTGGGACCTCATTTGACTTTGGGCGGAACTGGTGTAGTTATGCTACGCGATGGTGAAGACGCCCACGTTCTTGAAGCTGCGATCGCTGGTCGAGCAAAAGTGTTGGTTACGGGTAACTTTAAAGACTTTATATCAAACAACGATACCCAGGTTATTGAGATGGGTCGGTACGCCATTCATAGTACACCAACCCATACGCTTCATATTGCACATCCAGAAAAGATGAATTAACCGCTGATGAACGCGGATGGACGCTGATAAATTTGTACTTTAGCAGACTGGGAAACGCTATAAAGTTCATGTTATCAACTACTAGTTAGCAACTGCAACAGTTTCAGCAGAGTGACAACTTGGGAAATGAACAGAATTAGCAATAAAGCACATTTTGTGAGCTTCTTCGTGCAAATGGGTTGCTGCTTCTTAGACTTTTGTGATGTAGCTGATTTACAAGCTTGGTTAAATCAACCTGAAGCATAGAAAACCTCAGATCCTCGACTTCTTGAAGAAGCCGGGGATCTAAACAATTCATTCTCTTAACTGCGAGATTGCTCTAACCAATTCACTAAATCTGATATTTCAACAAAATCTAGTAGAGCCTCGCTCAAATCCTCAGATCGAGCCAATGGTAATTCACGAATGCGCTGCTCTAAAGGTGGCTCAATTGTCCCTAACCGACGATTTAACTGTCGGAGAACGAGCTTTTGAGCCTCTTGCTGCATTCCCGTTTTCATCCAACTCGTGACAATTTCCATAACTTGTTCCTCCTGCCTTAGACCCATACTATCAAGCTCACGCTGAAAAACCTGCTCTTCTGACGCATTCAACTCTAAGTAAGTATCCACAAATCCAGAAATTAACTTTGTTCGAGCCGGATCGAGCCGTAAAGTTGTCAGTAATCGCAAACACTCTGCTTTCACTTTCGCCCTATCTTCTGGCGCAATTCGCATTTTTGCCATCAAAGCTGCTGCTACCGGATTTTTTTGTTGTAAGAAATCTCGCCAATTAAGCTGATTGAGTTGGATTGCCGTAAAGTTAAACTCCAGTACCTTTAAATTTGGGAACTCTACTTGATACTGTTTCCGTTCTTGCCGTTTTGGCTCATCAAAAGAAAATACAACAACTGGATAAATAGGAAGCAAGTATTCTTGATGTAGCTTAGCGAAATAGAAAAACATTCGCCGCGCAAAATCAGATTCGGTGTAAGACTGATTTTCTACATGGATAATGAAACAAGTCTCCTGTCCTCGAAACTTTACTAGTGCGAGCAAATCAATAATTTTGCGTTCTCCAGTCATGAGGTCAGTAAAGTACTCTTGTGGTAAAAAGGTAATGGGTGTACGCTCAAGATAGTTTGCTACTTCTGGTAGAAATAGCTCTATGAACTCCACGAAAAACGTGGACAGAAGTGTTTTGAAAAGTTGGTCGTGGTCAATCTGCTCGGTCATGTAAAATTCTTCAAAGAACGGAAAATCTAGGAATTTTAGATAAATACTTCCTTCCTGTTAAAAGATTATCTATTGAAATGAACCGCAAAGACGCAAAGGACGCAAAGAAAGAGGAAAAGAAGATTGGTAATTTTATATTGGGAATAATACTACTCGGTTAACAATAATTGAGGTGTCAGAACCCCGGTTTCTTGAAAAAACCGGGGTTCTAAATTTCCGCTTAACCAAACTAAGGCGATCGCCACACGAGGTTTGATGTCGTCATACATCAGCTACCTTCAACGCCAGAGACGTTATGGTTGAGACTGTTGGGTAGGGGAAAAGTACAAGAGCAAGCAATTGCTGAACTTCTTGGGTTACCTGAACATCATCCCTACCAAAAAGCAACGCTAGAATTAGTTTACAACCTGCAGGAAAATTTGAGAGTCAATCAAAATATAAATAAAGATGACCAGGAGTTAGTTATGCGATTAGAGCCACTTTATCAGCGCAATCGAGAACAAACCAAAGAAGAAGGACGACTTGAAGGAGAGCAACGTATGATTATGCGTCAGCTAAATCGCCTCTTTGGTGAAATCGATGCATCATTGACTCAACAAATTAGAGCATTATCCACCGAACAACTTGAAGCTTTGGGAGAAGTTTTATTAGACTTTTCTGAGGTAGCTGATTTGCAAGCATGGTTAAATCAAACTGAAGCATAAAACACCTCAGATCCCCGACTTCGCAAAAGTTGTCGGGGATCTGGTAGCCCATCAAAATTAATGTGGTTAAGTACTACTTATCAACTGCAACAGTTTCAGCAGAGTAACGAATTGGGAAATTGACAGAATTAGCAATAAAGCACATTTTGTGAGCTTCTTCATGTAAACGGGTTGCTGTTTCGATGTTTGCGCTGAAGCGCGATCGCCACACGAGGTTTGAGTGTTACCTCAGAAAATCGTCCACTTCCGTTATTTGTCTCTTCCATCACACCAACGGGATGATCGACGTAATCCGTCACAACAATTTTTGCACTAGCACATAGATGAAGATACCAGAGCATATGACAAGCAGAAATTGATGCTACCAGCAGTTCTTCTGGATTATACCGTGTTGGGTCACCACGAAAAGATGGATCGGACGAGCCATAAATAATAGGTTTGTCTTGACGAACGAATCTCGTGGTTGCGGCTGTATGCTCGGTAATTTGCTGTTCCTTCCCCAAGATTACCAGTCCAAGCGATCGCAACAGAGTAACTATGAGATTTTACCATAAAGATTAAGTGTAAACAGAATTCATCCTTTGTACTTTATCCTTCATCCTTTCTTGAGCCAGTACTTCTTTCATCAACACGAGAGTTTTTTAGGCTTGAGTCTTTTTAGTTTGAAATTCTGCAATCTTTGCCCTTAGTATTTGTTCTGTTTTTTCGATACCTGCTAACTTATCCTGGAGTTCTTGCTTTTGTTGTAATACCTTATCGAGATACTTCACAAAGCAGCTACCATCTATAACAGATTGAAGTCGATGTTCATACTCTTCATCTGACATAGGTGTACCACACATTGCGATCGTACCAAGTTCATCTACTCTTTCCCATCGTTCCCAATCTTCTGTTGTTGGTTGATATTTTTGACTTGTCATTATGTTTCTCCTCTAAGATACAATTGGTCTTGTAGAAAAGCTAATGCTGCTTCTTTTGTTAGAACTAATTCTCGGAAATACTCAGGGTTTTCTTGAAATCCAATACTCAAATAAAAATCTTTTGCTCTATCTATTGACAGAACTTTAGTAACTCCCTCAATTTCAGTATCTATTATTTCTTGAACTATTTCTGACATTAACCATCTTGCTGCTCCTTTAATCTTCTCTGGTAACTCTACGCCTTCTAGACCTAAGCAATTCCAAGGAGGTGTTGTAAATGGGTCTATTGATAAATAAACTCTTTCTTCAGTATAAGGGAAAAGGCTTCCTATTTGTCGGGAAATTATTGCTCCTGCTTGTAGGCGATCGTTTTGGTCTCTAACTCCTCTAAAATCAGATGCGTAACTATTATCAATAACTAAATCTACCAAGACTTCTACTTTTGAAACACAATCTCCAAAAGTTGTTCTCATTATCCTGCTTTTATCTCCTTCAAAATATTGGTTGATGTATTCCTGCAATTTTACAATCCAGGTAATCAATTCATCTTTGGTATCTTGATTTGCTCCTATTACATAAGTGAATCGATTGAAATTTGAAGGATTAATCATAACTTTATATCAATTTTTTATCTGACTCCAGCATTTTACTACTTGTTATTTATAGAACAATCTTATATCCTTCATAAGAAATTTATAACCAAGCGAGCGAATAAAATTTGCTACTATACAAACAAATTACACCTACGTAAACTTTATAAGATAACCTAGGCTTGTCTGGTTTCGTTTACATAGCTGCGATTTCTATTTGCTAGCTCTGAATTAAATTTTACTTTTATCCCTGTTCACATTAATACGTATTTTCTCACAATTCAACTAGGATTGCTATATTAATTTTTGCACCAGCACACAAATACCGTGTTAGGTCACCACGACAAGATGGATCAGATCCGGTCATATCAGGTTCAGGTAAACACTTACGCTACGTTCGTAGTTGTACTTTAGCGAAGACAGCGCAACTACAAACGAATTGTTTTATAAGTTATTAACCAAACACGATATCACTGGTCACTGGTCACTGGTCACTTGTCACTGATAAAACGTCACAAAAAGTCAGAAAAAGTATGAAATAGTCTTAAGATGCTTGCAGAGACTGCAACATTTACGGAATATGGGAAACAAGTATTGATGACAAAGTACAGAGACACAACGAGAGAAGCCGTTCTCTCCAACGGTAGCCAATTGACTGCAAGCAGACAGTAAATAATATCTTATCTACAAAAAGGAAATATTAATTTATGTTAATCAGTCAACACCACCTATTTTTCAATAATATAAAAAAAAATGAAAACAAAATTTATCCTAAGAATATAACAAACAGTAACAATCTTGATGCTTCTATTAACAATTTGCCAAAGTTTATCAAAATTCAAACCTTTTAAACTTTCAGCTTGAGCGGGATTGGTAAAACAAGTTATTACCTCAAATTTTGTTCTTTCCCCTACTCCCCACTCCCTACTCCCCACTCCCCATTTTATTATGAGCATCTTAGACTTTCCACGCCTGCACTTTCAAGGATTTGCCCGCACTCACGCCCCCACGGGACATAAAAACGGTTTGGTAGATCTGAGTACCAACACAGTTTATATGGAGGGCGAACGGTTCGACCACAACCGTCCTTTATCTGAATACCACGAATACCTCCAAAACTTGGGACCTCGGTTTAATGCTGAAGGACAATGGGATGAAAACGGCTCTTTCAGTATGGCAAAGGGTTGGGACTTTGGAGGAAATGGTCACTTTGCGATCGAAGCAAAAATTGTCAGTACTCAACGCGAACTAGGAAAAGTTGACCAACAAGACCCCGTAGTCGGACGCAGCATTGATATGTGGGGTCACTTCAATGATTACCTAGCCACAACTTTTAATCGCGCCCGTATCTTTGACTGCGATCCTGCTTCCAATTGGACAACCACAATCATGGTCGGTCAACTGACTTTTGGAAGACAGGGTGTATCCCATGAAGTCCCATATATGCTCTCAGCGCCTGTGGAGGGAATGCAACCAGCTCGTTGGCAAAACTTTAACTACATCCGAGAATTGCCAGAACATTCCCTCAACAGTGAGTTTAAGCGTGCAGAAGTCTATCAATTTGTCATCCCTAAAGACGCCAAAGATTTGCTTTGGGGCGAAGACACAGCACTTTCACCGACAGTTTCCCTACTACGTTCTGCAATGGATCGGGAAGATGTGTTGGGAGTGGTTGTACAGTTCAGTTTAAGCAATATGTCGGCTCCATTACAACCCGACTCACCAGTCTTTTGGCATTTACATGGAACCATCGGTTTGTGGTGTGAAGGTGAACTGACGACTTACCCACAAGGTCGATTGTTAACTCCCCGTCATGTCCTCCAAAATCCCGAAGATAGAACACTGTCTAACCTAACAGTTGAAGTTACCCCTCAAGGTGCTAGCTTGAATATGGTGACAGCAGTCCCTTGTAACGGACGCGCAACTCAAGCAGGACCGGGACCAACTCATGCGATCGCTTCCAAACTAGACCTGGGTGACTTAGAACTGCGTACAGTTAAAACTCAGCGATTAGTAGCGCGAATTCCCAAGGAAGCATACCAACAACAAGCACATCAACTCACAAGCGGAATCGTAGACGTACCTTTAGCAGAATCCTTTGAGCATCTGTATCATGAGATTGAACAGCAGGGCTTGTGCATTGTTGGAACACTGAACGGTCAGCAACAGATTTTAGTTCAGGAAGAAGAAATTAACCTTCAAGTTAATGACGCCTGCTTGTTTGTAGAATTTCCAGATGAAAAGCGTGGGTTAGACTACGCCGTAGAATTAGAAGTGCGGTCTTTTGTTCGGGGTCGTCCCGCACCAGTTGAAACAATCTACTTGCACCAATTTTACAATCCCAAAGGTTTGCCTCAGTTACGCTATGACTTTGAACGCAATCCAGAAAATGCCGATAAAACTTTCCACTTTCCCCCCAGTATAGAGATCGTACATTTCAAACCCGGTAAGCAGGACGAAATAGGTGATTTTACTGCAAAGATTGCGATCTCAACTGACAACCAAGGACGCGGTTGGGTCACTGTGCGCGGAGTGCGATCGGGAACAACACGGGTACTGCTATCAACCCAGGCTGACGAAATACCGGGAGAGCCTTCACCTACAGACCAAGCCCTCGTGAGCTATGATAACGAAGATCGCCTTGGCTTCTGGTCTGGTGCAGGTTCCTTTGCCGTTCGAGTCCTCACCAACGATTGGCACTTAGAAGACATTCCAGATGAATCAGTAGACTTTAACCTCATTTACAAACATATCCTAGCTTTCTACGAACTTTCCTTTTCCTTCATGAAAGCCGAGGTCTTCAGTTTAGCGGACAAATGCAAGGTAGAAACCTATGCTCGCCTCATGTGGCAAATGTGCGACCCTTGCAACAAAAACAAAACCTATTATATGCCACCCACACGAGATATGTCCCAACCTCAAGCAATGCTTCTGCGTAAATATTTGCAAAACCAACAGCGAGTGGGCTATGTCCCTGAAACCAAGCCAACACCAAAGAGCACTCAACGCACTATTCAAACCCGCGATGAACTAGTAGCCGCCCTGCGACACGCTGCAGAACTTGAGGTTGCAGTTATGTTGCAGTATGTCTACGCAGCCTACTCCATTCCCAATTATGTGACCGGTGAAGAGTACGTGCGTCGGAGCTTGTGGACTCCCGAACAACTGCGTCTAGCTTGCGGTGATGGTCAGGAAGGACACAACTATGGAATGCGGGGTGTGTTGTTGGATATCTCTCGCGAAGAGATGGTTCATTTTTTAATGGTCAATAATATCCTCATGGCGATAGGCGAACCTTTCTACCCAGCCATACCCAACTGGAATGAAGCCAATCGACGCTTCCCTATTGACGTGGACTTTGCTCTAGAACCCTTTGGTCCATCTAGCTTACAGAGATTCTTACAATTTGAATTACCCGACTTTTTAGTCGAAGATTTGGCTCATGAAACGGAACCAAACGATCCAACCGTTGATAAACTGCATGGTTATGGTTCCTTAAGCGAACTGTATCGCCAAATCCGCACTGCGATCGAAAATATTCCAGATTTAATTGTTGTTAAAAAGGGTTGCGTGGGTGGCGAACACCATCTATTTTTACGAAAAGAGACTAATAAATCTCACCCTGATTATCAGTTCCATGTGGATGATGTGAACAGCGCTCTCTTTGCTATAGACTTAATTGTCGAGCAGGGAGAGGGTTGTGAGGCAAATTCACCTAAATTTGAAGAATCTCATTATCAAAAATTTCGCCGCATTGCAGATGCACTGGCTCGCGAGCAAACCGTTGATGCTATCACTGGGCATAAATTACCCTGGAATCCAGCATATCCCGCACTGCGTAACCCCACGCTCCATCACAAAGATTACAACTCTACTGTTGTCACGGTTCCCCAAACCAGGGCTGTCATGCAGATTTTTAACGAGTCCTACTATTTAATGATGCAACTGATGGTGCAGCACTTCGGGTTAATGCCTCATGGTAGCTTACGGCGATCAAAACTCATGAATCCAGCGATTGATGTGATGACAGGTATGATGCGTCCTTTAGGTGAACTGCTCATGACTATGCCTTCTGGTAAACGCGGAAAAACGGCTGGTCCTTCTTTTGAGATTGCCAACCCACCTGCATATATTCCCACACCAGAAATTGCATATCAAGCGATCGCAAGTCGATTTGAAAAACTGAGTCATGAGGCTAGAGCATGCGAAGTCATCCCTAGCATGGTTTACGAAATGTTTGATTTTTACGCGAGATATTTTGAGGATTTTGCAAAGAATCCCCAGCATATTTTGGGTTAATAATTAAACCGCACGAGGCAAGAGAGGGCGCAGAGTAAGAGGGAGAGGAGTTTGGGGCTTTTTATCAAACCTTAAAAATATGCAAGTTAAATGTGTTTTACTTCCTTCCCACTACAAGATTACCGACTTTCTTCTCCTCTTTCTTCGTGACCTTTGCGTCTTTGCGGTTCAATCAAATTTTTAAGAAACTTAGGGAGAAGTTATGAAACAGGAAACAGATGTTCTCATTGTTGGTGGTGGACCAGTCGGCTTATCAACAGCACTTGAATTGCGTTATCAAGGTATTAATTGTATCCTAATAGAGCAATCCGACGGAGTTGTGACTGACCCGAAAGTCAGCACCGTTGGACCCCGCTCAATGGAACTGTACCGCCGTTGGGGTATCTCTCAGCAAATACGCAATGCGGGATGGCCTTTTGACCACACTTTAGATGTTGCATGGGTAACGGCTGTTGGTGGTTACGAAATATACCGTATTAATTTTCCATCCTATGCAGAGAGAAGTTTACCTGACTATACGCCAGAACCAGAGCAAGTTTGCCCTCAAAATTTGGTCGCGCCAGTTCTGATGGATGCTTTGGGACAATATCCAGCAGGAGTCATTAAGCTTCTTTGTCGTTTGGAAAGCTTTGAACAAACGGAGGAAGGAGTTGTTGCTCATGTGACAAATCTAGTATCGGGAAACACGGAAACTATCAGTGCCAAGTATATGGTGGCTTGCGATGGTGCTCGCAGTACAGTCCGCAAAGCTTGTAACGTTGAGACTCCATCATTCCATCCCACCCAACTGTTTCAAAGCGTTGTGTTTAAAGCACCAGAGTTACCCAGTCAATTGGGATCGCGCAACGCTATGGTTTTCTTCCTGGTTAACCCCACTTTACAAGAACCACTCCGATCTGTGGATGGACGGGGATCGTACCGCTTGATTCTTAAGCCAAAAGAAGATGGTCAGTTGCGGAACCCAGAAGAAGCAGTTCGAGAAGCGATCGCAATCGATACCCCCATTGAGATCGTTTCCAATCTTAAATGGTATCTCACCCATCGCGTTGCCGATCGCTTCCGTCAAGGACGCGTTTTCTTTGCAGGCGATTCTGCTCATACACTCTCACCTTCCGGTGGTTTTGGTATGAACACGGGGATCGGCGATGCACTCGATCTGGGCTGGAAACTGGCTGCTACACTCAAAGGCTGGGGCGGAGAAAACTTGCTCGATACCTATGACATGGAAAGGCGTCCCATTGCAGTCCGAAACCTTGAAGAAGCTAACGCCAACCTCCAACGCGGTCAAAAACGTGCTGTCCCCCCAGCAATTATGAGCGATTCGCCTGAAGGTGAAGCCATCCGCAATTCCATGGCTGAAGGTTTAGAGCGTAGTGGCGTTAAGCGCGAGTTCGACGCACCAGGAGTTCATTTTGGATTCCGTTACGAGTCACCTATTGTTATTCTTGATGGTACGGCTCCCAACGGCGATCCCTTCCAATGGACTCAGAATAGTTATCCCGGATCGCGAGCACCTCATGCATGGTTAGAACCTAACAAATCTATATTAGATCTTTTTGGTCAAGGGTATGTGCTGTTGTGCTTCCAAGGACAACAAGGAACTGAAACTTTTGCCAAAGCTTGCTACGAAAGACGCGTTCCACTGACAATAAGTTTGATCGAAAAACCGGAGATTGCCCAACTTTATGAAAAAGCTTATGTACTTGTGCGACCAGACGGACATGTTGCTTGGAGAGGCGATCGCTTACCTAGTGACTCAGGTACTCTTATCGATCGCATCCGAGGTTGCTTTTAATTATGAAACTTTATTATGCCCCAGCTTCATCTTACTCCCAACGAGTCCTCATCGCTCTCTATGAAAAAGACGCAGCTTTTACACCGATAGAAGTGAATCTTTTTGATAAAGAAGAGCGATCGCGCTATACAAAAATTAACCCTTTTGGCAAAATTCCCACGCTAGAAACCGAATCCGGTCAAATACTGTTTGAGGCTTGTATCATTATCGAGCATATTGACCAATACTTTCAGTATAAACCCTATCTCATCCCACAAGATCCAAAACTAGCTTTAGAAGTCCGAATGCTCGAACGGATCGTTGATGTGTATATCAACCGAGGACGTGATGCGTTATTTTCCGACTCTCAGCGTCCGGTGGAAGAACAAGGGAGTAGCGAGGTAAATAAAGCACGTCGGTTACTAGAGACAGCGTGCTTGCAACTGGAAGAACGATTATCTGGTAGAACTTGGTTGGCTGGGGAAGAGTTTTCCCTTGCAGACTGTGCTGCTGCACCCACTTTAAGTTACCTGCGTATGGTTTACAGCTACAAGCACTTGCCTAAGTTAACGGATTACGTTCGGCGTTTGGAATCTAGACCATCTGTGGCGCGGGTTCAAAACTCTGGACGCGAGCAAATGGTGCAAATGCTGTCGGCGTTAAAAAACCCACTTGAATTAGTACCGTTGGATAATGGTTAATTGCTACTCCTTTCCCGCCCGAAGACTACCTAATTTAAATGAACCGCAAAGACGCAAAGAGCGCAAAGAAAGAGGAAAAGAAATCCGTAATCTTATAGCACCGAAGGGAGTCATTGCTAATTGTATTAACCACCAACCACTAACAACTAACCACTAACGGAGTCAAAAATGTCTATTACCACTGTTGAGCGACTAAACCCATTTGTACATGAATTTATTTCAAATCCTTATCCAGTTTATCGTTACTACAGAGAGGTAGATCCGGTTCATTGGGGTGTTTCCTCTAATCCCCAACTGGAAGGAGCTTGGTACATCTTCGGTTATGATGATGTGATGAAAGTTATGGAAGATCGCAGGTTTGGTCGCGAGTTTGTGCAACGCGAGGATGCAGAAACCACACCAGTACCGACAGCGTATAATACATTTCTGTCAATGGTAAGTAAGTGGATTGTTTTCCGCGAACCACCTAATCATACGCGTTTGAAATCCTTGGTCACCAAAGCGTTTACTGCAAAAGTGGTGGAAAACCTCCGTCCTGTTGTTTACTCCATTGCGGATGGCTTGCTTGATGCTGTCTACGACAGTGGAGAAATGGATTTGGTTGAGAATTATGCTTTTCCTCTACCAATTATGGTGATTGCTATTATGTTGGGAGCAGATCCAAACGATCGCGATTTGTTCCGCAAATGGGCTTTGGCTTTGCAACATGCTAGCGCTTCCCGCATTAAACCCCCTGAAGAAGTTTACGAACGAGCAGAACAGGCAAGCAAAGAATTTATTGAGTACTTTGTTCCCATCATTGCAGATCGACGTGCCAATCCTCGTGAAGATTTGATTTCTAACCTTGTTAAAGCTGCAGATCAAGGTGATAAGCTAACTGATGAAGAAATTGTTGCTACTTGTACTCACTTGTTAACTGCAGGTCATGAAACGACAGTCAACCTGATAGCTAAGGGAACACTGGCGTTGCTGCGTAATCCCGAAGCATATACGCTGTTGCGTTCTCATCCTGAATTCACTCCTGCAGCGATTGAAGAAATCTTACGCTATGACACTCCCATTCAAATGATTACGCGTTGGGCATATGCAGATATGGAATTGGGTGGTAAGTCGATTAAGCGTGGTGATAGTGTGGGATTAATGCTTGGTTCTGCTAATCGCGATCCGGCTCATTTCAAGAACCCTGAGGTTTTTGATATACAGCGTCAAGATAACAAGCATAGCAGTTTCGGTGGCGGTATCCATTATTGCCTTGGTTCAACTCTTGCTCGTGCTGAAGGTCAAATCGCGCTGAATGTGCTTCTTAATCGTTTACCTGAACTTCGTTTGGTGAATGAGACAGTTGATTGGGCAAACAACATCATTTTCCATGGTCCTAACAATCTACCAGTTGCGTTTAGACGGAGTGTTAAATAACGAGACTTCGACAGACCTCACCCTCCCAACCTCCCTCTCCTTTTAGGAGAGGGAGGAGCAACGCGATAATCAAGGTTTGAAGCCCCTCTCCTCGTAGGAGAGGGGTTTGGGGTGAGGTTTGCTTTGACTTCGTCGAACTCACGTCTAATTGATGTATGCTTCCGCTAACCGCGATGAAACTAAGTATAGTGATAGCGATCGCTTTGAGATTGAACGTTTTAAACAAGCACAAGCTAACCATTTCGCATTTGGTCACGGAGTCCATCACTGTATTGGTTCAAACTTAGCTCGTCGGGAAGCACGAATCGCTCTGGAAATCTTGTCTTCGAGATTGCCAAATCTGCGACTTCGCCCAAACCAAAAATTCACCCACGTGCCAACAATGATACTCCGTGGTTTTACACGTCTTGAAGTGGAATGGGATAACCGTAATTTTTAGTTTTTACAACCAAGGAATTAATCAAATGAGTATTATAAAAGGCTTGACAAAAGCTATCATCTATGTAAGAGATATGAATACCCAAGCATGCTTTTACCGTGATGTACTGAATTTGACAGTTATAGACCCGACTAATGTAGATAACTACGACAATGTCATCTGGGTGGAGTTTGCAACAGGAGAATGCAGTCTAGTACTCCATTTAGACAAAGATAAGCAACTCGGTCAGGATCGACCAAAGCTTGCATTTAGCGTTAATGACATGGAAACTGCTCACAAGATGTTGACTGAGCGTGGTGCAAAATTAACTGAAATTCGTTCCCGCAGACCTGGTTTAAAAGTAGCAGATGGTTTTGACCCAGAAGGTAACCCTTTCTCTATTTACTATCAGGAGTAAGAATGAGGAAAGCTAGAGAATTAGTACATTAGTCCCAAAAACCCGGTTTCTTCGAGTTGAGCCTACGAGATATCAAGCTTGACTGTAGAGAGAAATTGGGTTTTTTGCCCCCCAAAATTTCTTGTGGTGCGGGCGTCCTCGCCCGCCACTCAGAGAAGACGCCCGCCACTCAGAGAAGACGCCCGCCACTCAGAGAAGATGGGTGGGGACGCCCGTCCCACAATATGGCATAATTTATTTCCTGGAAATTCCCTAGTTCGGTCATCAAAAGACAGAAAAAGTCATAAAAAGTCTGAACCCTAGTCCTAGAGGGAATTTGTTTGCGAAACAGCCTTAGTCTTAATTGTAATTAGATATAGATGATGCAAAAAGTTGCTCCATCGTTTGTGGCAGTATTTATTTTGAGATTTTTTGTAAATTTAAGAGTTTGGAAAAATGGACAACATTAATAATCTACCAGAACAGCATCAATCGATCGGTCAACAACAAGATAAAAATTTTAGTGAGGACAAAAGTATAGAAAAACAGTCAAAAACTTGTCCTCATCTCGGAAAAGAGTTCCAACCATTTGTTAACCCATTACTTGATGACCCTTATCCATTCTATAAGCGTGCAAGAAACGAAGAACCAATATTTTTCAGTTCATTATTAAATGCCTACGTTATCACTCGTTATGAAGATATCTTAACTGTACTAAGAGATCCAGTACGGTTTTCTTCTGCACAAAGTCTCCAGTCCGTTGGCGAATTTGCTCCTGAGACAATTGAAGTGTTACGCCAAGGATTTCCTGTTGTTTCTCTGATTGGGAGCGATGGCGAACAACACAAGCGATTGCGTGCTCCTTTTGTGAAAGCTTTCGCTCCAGAGAAACTGGTCGTGATGGAAGACGACCTTCGTGCGATCGCTAACAGGTTAGTAGACGATTTTATCAATGATGGTCAGGTAGAAATCTTATCAAAATTTGCTTATCCTTTACCTCTTGAAGTCATCTTCAATATGTATGGTGTCCCACTAGAGAAGATGGCAGAAGTTAAGCATTGGGGTAGTGAAATTACAGCTTTGTTCTCTACAGTGTTAACGCCAGAACGACAAATTGAGTGCGCTCACAGTTATGTTGCTTTACAGCTCTTTATGGCAGATCTAGTCGAAGAACGACGAATTGCGCCTAAAGGTGACATGATTAGCGAGATTTTAACTAGTGACCTCAGTGTGCCAGAGATTGTGCTGCTTTTGTGTGAGATGATTTTAGCGGGACATAAAACGACTGCTAATTTAATTGGGAAAGCTTTAAAACTTTTACTGGAACAACCTAAGTTATGGCAAAGCCTCAGTGATGAGCCATCGCTGATTCCTATTGCTCTAGAAGAGGTACTGAGGTACGATACTCCTGCTGCATCCATGATTCGCCTTACCACACAAGAGGTTTCCTTAGCTGGAGTTACACTACCTAAGGACACGCGCATCCTTGTGCTCTATGGTTCCGCCAACCATGATGAAAAACAGTATCCTGATGGCGATCGCTTCAACATTGAACGTTTCAAAGAGACAGCTGTTAACCATCTTGCATTTAGTCATGGAGTTCATCACTGTACTGGCTCTCATTTAGCCCGTCGGGAAGGACGGATTGCTCTAGAAGTATTGTCTTCGCGTCTACCAAATCTCCGACTTCGTCCGAACCAACAACCAACTCATATCCCTGCATTGCTTAACCGTGGTTACGCACAACTCTACGTGGAATGGGATGTGGTTTAGACCATTTTAGATTTTTAAGAATTGTTCGCGCTGCGAGAAACCCGGTTTCTCCCTTGAAACCGGGTTTCTGTTCCACCTTCTGTGAGCCATATTGACACTCAATATACATATTTTTTGAATGTAAAATTCAAGACATTTTTTAGATGTGTATGGGAACTTAATTCTTTATAATAAACATATTCAAATTGTCAAATTTGATGAAAGCGACTTGGTAAAAATACTGTTTTTTGTAGCTCTGCAAACTCAAATCATTCAGAAAATAATCGTAAATTAAGGAAGAAAACAGATGAGTTCTTCTACCAGTTCAACCAAACATAGACCTGCTACTAACATACACCAGGATAAAAATTTTTACATTATTAATGCCATAACACTTATCGCCATTCTAGGGGGGACAGTTTTTAATCCAGCACTGCCAACCATATCAAAAGTTTTCAGTGTTTCAAGCGAACAGGTATCATTGGTGGCAACACTTTTTCAATTTCCTGGTGCCATTGTAACTCCAATATTTGGAATTTTAGCTGATACTTTTGGTAGAAAGCAAATCTTAGTACCTTCTTTGCTAGTGTTTGCTCTTGGCGGAACTTTAAGTGGTTTTGCCCAAAGCTTTCGCAGCCTTTTAGAATGGAGACTTTTACAAGGTATTGGTACGGCGAGCTTAGAATCTTTACAACTGACCATAATTGGCGATCTCTACAGAGGAAGACAGTTAGGCACTGTTATGGCATTTAATGCTGGATTGATCGGCATTAGTTCTGCACTTTTTCCTCTGATTGGTGGAATCTTAGCTGGTTTTAGCTGGCGGTATCCATTTATAGTATCGTTGCTTGCCATTCCGATTGCGCTGTTGGTGTTATTCACGCTCAAGCTACCAAAGCAACAAACTAACGCCCAAAATTTTCGACTAAAACCTTATCTCCAAAATACCTGGAGTAGCATTAACAACCGCCAGGTTTTGGGTCTGATGTTTGCAGTGATGGTACAATTCATGCTGCAAGTAGGAGCTTGCTTAACCTACATTCCACTTTTGGCAGGAAATGAGTTAGGTGCTTCTGAAGCTTTTAATGGTTTTCTACTGGCTGCTATATCGATTGCTGTTGCTGTTGTTGCTTCTCAACTAGGACGACTTACACAGAAATTTTCCGAAATTAAGCTGATCAAGTTTTCTTTTATTCTTGCTGCCATAGCATTCCTCATTATTCCCTTTGTTCATAACGTTTGGCTACTATTTATCCCGATTGTTTTAATTGGTGCAGCCCAAGGTCTTTCGTTTCCATCCACGCAAGCGTTGTTAGCAGGGCTTGCTGCACAGGAATCACGAGCCGGTTTTATGGCAGTAAATTCAACAGTTCAATCCTGGGGACAAACACTCGGTCCTTTGCTTGGAAGCATTGTTGATATGATTTTGGGAACGCGAGCGGTCTTTGCAACTAGTGCTTTTATTTCATTAATCGCATTAGTCATTTTCAATGTTCTTTTAACAACTAAAAAACCAAGTCCCAGCCTCTATCCAGACAGTCCTACAGTTGCTCTCAGCTTTGTTAATGCAGAACAAGTCAGTCTTGAAGAAAGCTTTGTTGAAGTTCCTACAGTTGCAGAAAAACCTGTTGCCAGATTATTCCATGTTCAAAGCAATAAAGTTATTGAATTACCGGAAACATTTTCTCTTATTCGGATAGGAAAACCCAACAAACGCAGTTTTCCTGATATCGATTTGTCTACATTACCCAATTCTGATATTGTTTCTCGGATTCATGCGGAAATTAAGTTTGAGGGGGGAGAGTACTACATTCAGGATATGGGTAGTTCTAATGGAACTTATATTAACAGATATCCTCTATTACCTGGAATTTGGTATAAGTTAAAGCCCGGTTTGACCTTCAGCATCGGTAGACGAGATGCAGTTTCTTTTAGATTTCAAATTGCTTAATTTGTTAGTGGTTAGTGGTTAGTGGTTAGTTGGTAATTACTAATGTCAGACTAACAATGAATAATTAACATTCTTCACACTGTATAGATTTCTAGTAGATTCCCGACTTCTTGAAGAAGTCGGGAATCTTGTAGAAAGTAATTTGATACAAGAGTCATCAAAAGACAGAAAAGGTCAGAAAAAGTCTGTACTCAAGCAATAGAGCTACTTTGTTTCCGAAAATGCCTCAATTCTAGATGGTAGTTAAATATAGATAACATTCACTTAAAAGCACTAACAAATAACCACTAACCATTATGAAATTTCAACAAGATAAATCAAATCCCATCTACAAAGATAACAATCTTTATATTATCATCAGTATAACACTGATATCAGTTATGGGTGTGATGGCTATCAACCCAGCACTACCAGCCATTGGGGAAGCTTTTAAAGTTCCAAATGAACAAATTGGATTGGTTATGGCAAGCTTTTTGATACCAATTGCAATTGGAACTCCAATATTCGGGGTTTTGGCTGACCGTATTGGCAGAAAGAAAATTCTCATTCCTTCTTTACTGCTGTTTGCACTTGGCGGAATTTTAAGTGCTTTTGCACGCGATTTTCGCAGTCTATTAGAGTGGAGATTTTTGCAAGGCGTTGGTGCAGCCAGTTTGGAGTCTTTATCTCTCACTGTAGTTGCTGATATTTACTCCGGGAAGATGCTGACTGCAGCTATGGCATTTAACGCCAGCATGATTGGCATTAGTGCAACAGTTTATCCTCTCGTTGGTGGTGCATTAGCACAACTAAGTTGGCAATATCCATTTTTACTCTCACTTCTTGCTCTTCCAATTGCGTTGTTAGCGTTGACAAAGCTAAAACTACCAAAATCTCAAAGCCAAAGGTCTGTTGAAGATTTCAATCTCAAAGCTTATGTAAGAAGTACTTGGAAGAGCATTAACAATCGTTCTGTATTGGCGCTATTGTTTGCGGTACTTTCTTTATTCATCTTGGAAGTTGGTTCTTGTTTTATTTGTATCCCACTTCTAGCAGCAAATACTCTCGGTGCATCTGGTGCAGTCATTGGTATGCTTCTTGCTAGTATGGAACTGACTCTTGCTTTATTTGCTTCTCAATTAGGATGGTTTGCTCAGAAGTTCTCTGAAGTCACACTTATCAAAATCTCTTTCGTGATTTGTGCTTTAGCGCTATTGATTGCTCCTTTAATGAGCAATGTGTGGCTGCTGTTTATCCCTGTTCTAATATTTGGTGCGGGTTTTGGTATTGGGCTACCATCTATCCAAACAGTATTTGCACGCCTTGCGCCAGAGGACAATCGTGCTGGGTTTATGGCTATGAATGTTACTTTCCAATCTTTGGGAAGGGCGCTTGGTCCTGCTTTAGTAGGCATTGCCTTTGGATTTGTCGGAATTCAAGGAGCCTTATATGCTAGCGCTATTTTTGCCATTATCACATTCATAGTGCTGAATTCTTTCCTGGTAAGAACAACACAAAAACCTGAGTTTGTCAGAAAAGGTGAGCATTACATAGGTTGAAAATAGGGAGTAGGGAGTAGGGAGTAGGGAGTAGGGAGTAGGGGTAAGAAAATTTTCATGCAATTTTTGTGGGTTATTGCCTATTGTCCCTTACCCTTGCCCATTTTTCTACGTTCTGGTATACGCAGTTCATGATAGCTACTTATATTTCTTTTGACAAATGACCAATGACCAATGACAAATAACTTCTATGTATATTCTAAGAAGAATCTTATTAATTTTTAATAATTTAACTTTAGCTAAAAAACTGACTGTGCTCCTGCTCCTTATATTTATTGAAGGAATTGCCCTAAGTGGAATAGCTTTAGCTAGTGTTCTAAATTACAAAACTCAAGATGAAATTAGCTCAAGTGCATGGTTACTGCTTCAGACTATAAACTCTGTCCGCTCTTATACGACTAATGAAGTTGTTCCTCAATTACAAACTCGTTTAGACAATAATGAGTTTTTACAGCAGGCTATTCCAGCTTATTCTTCACGAAAAGTCTTGGAAGATTTACAAAAGAAAAATGAGAAATTCAAAGACTTTATTTATAAGGAAGCAATGCTGAATCCTACAAATATTCGAGATAAAGCTGATAATTTGGAAACAACAATTGTTAAAAAATTTCAAAAAAATAAAAATCTCAAAAACTTGTCAGGATTTCGTTCTCTTTTGGGAAAAAACTTTTTTTACATTGCTCTCCCTATATCTATAACTGAATCTAGTTGCTTGAGGTGTCACAGCACACCTGATGTTGCTCCTAAAACTATGATTGATGTGTATGGCGATCGCCATGGATTTGGTTGGAAATTAAATATGGTAAATGGTGCTCAAATTGTTTCGATTCCAGCCAGTGAAGTTTTGCAAAAAGCTCGGCAGTCTCTAGTTTTAGTTATGGGAATTGTCACTCTGATTTTTGCCAGTGCGATATATATAGCTAACTTTTGGCTCAAACGTTATGTTGTGAAACCTATTAAACAAGTTGTTCGGGTAACAGAATCTGTCAGTATTGGTAATTTTGATGTTGAGTTTGAGAAAGTCTCGAATGATGAAATAGGTAGTTTGGTAGAAGCTTTTACGCGGATGAAATTGAGTTTGGTTATGGCAATTAGAAGGTACGATCGCTACCGAATGGTCAATCGAGAACCTGACAATAAGTAGCTAGGCGGAAATCAACAGAATTACATTACAAAATGTAAATATGCCTGAAATCCTTACCAATGAGGATTGACATCAAATATGATTTTTGAGCAACCACTCTCGCATTCGTGCCATACCCTCATCCAAATTTATCGCGTATGCCCTGTTTGTCCAGGTTGTACAGCGTAACACCGTCAGCAAACAAAAATTCAGCAAAATTTCTCACAGGTTATAAAATAGGCAATAGAAAGTGTGAGGAAAGAACGTCGATGACCGAGTTGGAGAAGCTTTCTACAAGCCCAGCCTTCGACCTGGGGGTGGGAATCGCTTGTTTTGTCATGGCATTTGTCTTAGCAAGTTTGGTTGAATATTGGATACATCGATTGATGCACGTCTCGCCTCGGTTCGGCGAACGTCATCGCGATCACCATCGCCGTAATGAAGGACAAGGAGTTGTGTGGGAGTTTCGGGACTATATCAAAGGCAGCGCTGTGGTGATGTTTTTGATGTTTTTCCACTCTTGGCAAGCTGGAATCGGTTGGTTTTTGGGCGCGCTCGTTTATGCTGCATTTTCAGCTTATGCCCATCAACTCCAACATGAAAACCCAACTAAGTGCTTCTGGATGAAGATGCCAGTGCATTACGTACATCATAAATATGGTATGTGGCATCATAACTTTGGTCTAGCAGTGGATTGGTGGGACCATATTTTTGGGACTTACAAAAGAGTGGAATGGTTGACAGCAGAAGAACTCAACCAACCAGAACGGGGTTATTTACAGATGCGCTGGTGGTAACAGTGAGGAAAAAAAATTTGAATTATTTCCACGAGGCAAAAGCCCACTTTGTTGCAAGTCATCAACATCCCATTAACCAGTTTTTGCATCACTTAACAAACCTGCTGGCAATTGCAGCAGTCGTCTTTTTGTTCTACGATTGGCGACTGACAATTGTTTGTCTGGTGCTTACTCAAGTTTTTGCTTTGGGTGGGCATGCGGTTTTTGAGAAAAATCATCCCGCTTTTGTTAAGTATCCCGGTATCACCATCCTGGTCTCACTATCATGGTCTTTCGAGAACTGGTTTGGTCTACGCCAACTCTGGAAATACTTTACACAAAAAACAGCCTAATACTCGCAAGCAACTGGTGATAAGGAGTCGTTCATGTATCAAGGTCTAGCGGTAATTGATGCAGATGCCCATAAGCTAGAAAATCCCCTAGTTATGCGGGATTATCTGGAACCGGAGTATCGCGATCGCATCGGTCTTGTGATAGATAAATTGGGGGATCAACGGGCAAGAATTGTAGACTTTAATCCAGCAACAGGTAAAAACGATTACCAGCGTATGTTCCCTCAGCCTCAAGGTTTGGGTAAAGGTGGCTTTCGCAACTTGCATCCAGATACGACATTAGGTGCAATGTTCAATAAAGTGCGAATTGAACATATGAACCAAGAAGGTATTGATGTTCAAGTAATTTACGGCACATTAAACTTGATCTTCTCAAGCCTCCTAGATAAAGATTTCGCAATTGCACTTTGCCGCGCCTATAACAACTATATTGCTGAAGACTGCCGGGGATATGACAATCGCCTCAAGCCAATTGGCGTTCTTCCACTACAGGATGTGGACGCAGCAGTCGCTGAGATGCAGCGTTGTGTCAATGAACTGGGCATGATAAGCGTGGCGGTTGCTCCAAATATGCCAATTCCCCATCCCAAAGCACCTCAGGCGTTCCCAGAAATTCGTACCTGTAAAACAATCAGCCATCCTGACTTTCGTCCAATATTACAAGCAGCTGTTGATTTAAATATTGGACTGGGCATTCACGGGGGTCCTGGTTCTTACATGGTAGGTGGCATTTCCGACCATACGGAAACTTTTGTTCTTACCCATATTTTCGTGCAACGGAACCAACAACAACTGGCATTAGCACGCATGGTGTTTGATGGAGCTTTTGAGCAGTTCCCCACACTCCGAGTTGGCTTTTTAGAAGGCGGTTGCGGTTGGGTACCGGATCTTGCTCATGCCTTTCACGAACATTGGGAAAAGCGCATTCGTGACTTTGACCCCAAACATCCTTATCGCCCCTCCCTGATGGAATTCACAAAATTGATGATTCAGGAAAGAGGTAGCCACAACAATATCAATTTGATTAGTCAGGCGAAAAATCTCTTTGACCTGTTGTGGAATGTTCAACATAACCCCGAAAAAATTGACGATGCTAGTTTGTACGAGCATTACGATCTCCGTCACAGAGATCCGCTAGAGTACTTTGAACGGGGACAAATCTTTACCTCTTTTGAGTCAGACGATCCGGGTCCTTCTTATCTTCACATTGCTATGGGAGAAGTGGGCAAGCGCTTGGCTTGCTTTTCAGGAGATTACGGTCACTGGGATGGTGTCCTTCACAACTGTGTCCAAGATGCTGCTACAGTGGCTGATTACGATCGCGAGCATTTAGCGCTATTACTAGGTGGTAATGCTTTATCACTGTATGGCGATCGCCTGCGTCAATCCCTACCTCAAGATTTGTTAACACAAACGACTCAAGCCGCAGTATAGGGAACTCATGGAACTAGCCACAACCCTCAAAAGCCAAACAGTTCAAAACCGTGTTCGTGAAGTTGGTATCAACCCAAATTACTGGTATCCAGTCCTCTGGGCCGACCAACTCAAAGCTGGTAACGTTCTGCCTGTGGTAGTCTGGCACCAGGCAATAGTTATCTATCGCGATCTAAGCGGTCAACTCCACGCCTTGGAGGATGCTTGTCCTCACAAGGGAGTTGCACTGCATAAGGGGAAAGTTCAAGGTTACAACCTTGCTTGTCCTTATCATGGTTGGGAATTTGATGGAAGTGGTGAGTGCGTAAACATCCCTTATCTGCCAAAAGGGCAAAAACTTCCCTGCGCCCAAGCCCGCAGTTATCCAATTCAGGAAAGATATAACCTGATTTGGATATTTCCGGGTGATAGTGTCTTATCTGGGAAATGCGAATTGCTCAAAGTTCCAGAATTCGACCAGCCCGAATGGTTGATGGTGCCAATTCCTGCCCACTTTAAAGCACATTTCTCCATTTGTAATGAAAACACAATGGATGTCTTTCATGGGTATTTACACCAAGAACTACAGGGCTGGTTCAATCCTATTTTGATTAACTTACAGGCAACCGAATCCTCAGTGCGTTCTGATTACAGAGTTTCTTACAAAGGTGTTCTGACTCAGTTTTTAGGATTGAGTGAGAAAGCAACTGGAGTCACAACTCGCACTATTTCAATTCACTACAGCTACCCCCACTATCACAGCTCCCTTGAAGGAGTTTCCTCATTGTATTTAATGAGATTGCCCGTCGGTCTAACGGAAACGCGATCGTTTTCCCTTTTCTTTCTCAAAGTTCGCCTTCCAAGGTGGATACTTCAGCCGACCAAGACACTCTTAGCTAAGTTGATCTGGCGTTTCTTGTTTCGTAAATTTCTCGACCAAGATATACAGATGATTGAGAGCGAACAGCAAACATATCTTGCCAATCCTCAGAGGCGTTATGTCGAAATCAACCCTGCTATTATTGCCCTCCAACGAGTTATTGTCTCTCAATACGAAAAATTTATACGGAATAGCAATTAAATTTGTAGGTTGGGTTGAGCGATAGCGAAACCCAACATTCTAAAGGTTTCCTCTGTCAAACCAACATTCTAAAGCATTTGTTGGGTTTCCTTCCTCAACCCAACATTCTAAAGGTTTCTATGTCAAACCAACATTCTAAAGCATTTGTTGGGTTTCCTTCCTCAACCCAACATTCTAAAGGTTTCTATGTCAAACCAACATTCTAAAGCATTTGTTGGGTTTCGTTCCTCAACCCAACATTCTAAAGGTTTCCTCTGTCAAACCAACATTCTAAAGCATTTGTTGGGTTTCGTTCCTCAACCCAACATTCTAAAGGTTTCCTCTGTCAAACCAACATTCTAAAGCATTTGTTGGGTTTCGTTCCTCAACCCAACCTACATTTCTTTTTCCCATGCAGAGCACGGGAATACATTTATCGGGGCTGCTGCCTCGACATAATATATTAATTAGGAGGCTCCGTCTGGCAAACGAGCATTCCCAAGCTCCGCCTCAGAACGAGATCGAGGGTGCAAATTTCTTATAAAAATTCAATAGTTACCAATCGCCCAACACTGTTAAAAAATAATGCGCGTTTTACTGTTATATCCACTGTTCCCAAAATCCTTCTGGTCTTTTGATAAAGCTATAGAACTGATCGGACGTAAAGTTTCATTTCCGCCTTTAGGAATAATTACAGTTGCAGCAATCTTACCTCAAACGTGGGAGTTCCGTTTGGTAGACCGCAATGTTCGGTTTGAAACTGAATCTGATTGGAACTGGGCAGATTTGGTGATTGTTTCAGGTATGATCGTCCAAAAATCAGATATGCTACAGGTTATCCGCGAAGCAAAACGACGGGGCAAACTGGTGGCAACAGGGGGTCCATACGTCACTTCTGTACCCAAGGACGCGGAGGAGACTGGAGCAGATTTTCTGGTTTTGGATGAAGGCGAGATTACCTTGTCAATGCTAGTTGAAGCCTTAGAAAGGGGTGAAACAAGAGGAGTATTCAGTGCTAATGGAGAAAAACCAGATGTTACTGTTACACCCATTCCAAGATACGACCTGCTGGAGCTAAATGCTTACAGTGATATGTCCGTACAGTTTTCGCGAGGTTGCCCGTTTCAGTGTGAGTTTTGTGACATTATTGTGCTATACGGACGAAAACCTCGTACTAAGGCTCCCTCACAACTTCTAGCTGAGTTGCAGTTTCTCTACAATCTGGGTTGGCGAGGTTCAGTTTTTATAGTGGATGATAACTTTATCGGTAACAAGCGTAATGTCAAACTGCTGCTGCGCGAACTGATTCCTTGGTTGGCAGATCGCGGTTATCCCTTTAAGTTTTCAACTGAAGCATCTGTGGATTTGGCACAAGATTCGGAATTATTAGATTTGATGATTGCTGCCAACTTTGGTAGTGTCTTTGTAGGAATTGAGACACCAGATACCGATAGTTTAACTTTGACGCAAAAATTCCAAAATACGCGTCATTCTCTTGTAGAATCAGTACAAACAATTAATCGAGCAGGTCTGCGAGTGATGGCTGGATTTATTATTGGCTTTGATGGAGA
>NZ_KQ976354.1:8691306-8791322 GCF_000346485.2 Scytonema hofmannii PCC 7110 | reverse complement strand
GCTAATTCTAACAGAGGAGATAACGCCACCATTTTGACAGTATTCTCCAGCATAGGAGGATATCGGAGCATGTTGGCATAACTTGCTTTAACTCCGTCAAGTCGCTGCTTTTCTATTTCTGTAATTTCTGGCAAATTATCTTGCCATTCCCGGAAAAATTGCTCATCCTCAACTAGCTGAAGTGCTACCTTTAAGCCTCACATCTCTCACGAGATTATGAAACTACAACATCCTGGGTTAAGGACTCAATAGACAGTTGTGTTCCCTTAACCTGGAAGGCGGTAGCCTGCAAAGCAGCCAACATAATGTTAACTGCGCCTACCCAATCCCTGGGAGCCGTAAACTTACATTTAGGGCATGAAAATACTTTGTTGCCACCTAGTTTACGGTGAATTTCTCCACAGTGTGGGCAGGTTTTTGAGGTATATGATTCGTTAATCCTAACCACGATCACACCGTTTCTTTTAGCAGCCTGCTCTAAGTGCTTGGCAAATCGCCTGGTCGCCCAAGATAGCATATTTCTGACTGACTTCCTATTAATCTTTCGGGCAGTTTTCAAAACCATTTGACTGGTTTCATAGGTGGGGAGAAATATGAGTTTATACGTACTGGTTAGCAGGCTGGACGCTTTGTGGTGTAAATCATTCACTAGGTTACGAATTCTTTCTCTCAAACGTTCTATAGCTAGAGATAGCTTATATCTTTTACGTTTGTTTTGTTTACCTTTGCAAGAGCCTTTTTGACTGATTAAACTGTCAAGGTGCAGGCACAATCTAGTGATGCGCCCGATATCTCCCTTGCCAATCTCTAAGATGTTTTCCCCGTCATACCCAGTCAAAAAACAGCGATTACCAGGGTCAAGAGCAATCACTTTATCGCTTCTGGTCGCTACTACTTCTCGCACCTCTGGAAAGCACGCAAACCATTGACCTCTCTGATAAACTAACTCTGTTCCATAGACACAACTTTGTGGCACTTCGTACCCAATTGCAGAACAAAACAGCAATCCTTTTGCTTTACTAGGAAACCATGTACCATTCTTGTAAGCATCATTCTTAAATTGAATGACTTGGGACTTATCCCGACAAGAACGAAATCGCATTTCAAATTTACCGCGTTCAGTCTTTGGTTTAGCTTTCCACGCCTTTAAAGCTTGCCGTTTTGCACTTTCAGCTTCACACACAGATTCTTGCCTAGTTTTACCTAAACACTGTGTCCATTCATATTCTGGACGCTTTTGCAGGAATTGTATATATTGATCCAGGCTAGTACCTTTAGGCAATACAGTCCCAGCATTAAATAATTGAATGCATTGGTTATACACCCATCTATACGCAGCTAACCATTGTTTCCAAATAGCGTGCAATTTTTTACAGGGAAATATCGGAATCTTGACAAGACTGTTCGGCGGTGTGTTTTGACTCTTCTTGTAGGGATTCTTGCCGTAAGTCTTGTCCAATTTCTTTTCTGTATTTTCTAAGTCCGTAAAGCCGTGAACTGAAACAGTGGATGATGGACAGCATATCTGAAACCAGCTCCTGTTCAGGACTGAGTTGGCGGTTATCGAGAACCAAGAGTTCACATCTATTTGTTTCGCATAACCACTTAACCAATTCAAACCCAAATCTACACAGTCTGTCTGGGTGGGCAACGACAAGTTTTTGAATATTTCCCCGCAGAACTCGCTCCAGAACGGATCGCAGCTTTTTCCTCTTAAAATTGAGTCCGCTTCCAACTTCTGAAACAAGTTCAGCCTCCGGGAATCGTTCGCCCAAGAACGCAAGTTGTCGTTCAAGGTCGTCTCGTTGTGACGATGTACTAACTCTTGCATAACAGACTGTAATGAGAGGTTTGCGCTTTCCGGCGAATTCTTCAATTTCTGATTGCTTAAATCTTCGTTGATTTCCTGGTGTGCGGTACGCGGTAATCTTTTCTTCTTTTTCCCATCTTCTGAGGGATTGGGGATGAACTCCGAGTATTCGGGCTGCTTCCCCTGGGGTGATGTACTCATCCATAAGCAACCTTTACTTAACCATCCCTAATATATCTTATATATTAGATTTAAGCAACTATGTTAGGTACAATCAAGAAATTGGCTATCTAGTCAATGCTCCAAATTTTCTTTCTAAATCATACAGTGTGACGTTTCTAGCTTGAATTGTTTGAACCATAACGTGCAAATTGATAACACAGTAAAAATCGGTATAGAACAAGAATACTATCACCAATCTGAGGATATGGCAATGCTAAAAACACCTCTGTCTCTGCGCCCTCTGCGACTCTGCGGTTCGTTCATTAAAATTTATTTCTATAAACTCAAGAAAATTGTTGTAGTACTTACTATCTTTGTTAGGTATATCAATGAGGCGGAGCCTCTAAAAATGCATTCCCAGGCGGAGCCTGGGAACGAGATTGCAAAGCTTACATCTTACCGTGCTGCATAATTTGCTGAAGGTGATGGCGGATTTCTTGTGCTTGTTCGATATCAGCCTGACGCAACTTTTGGAAAAGTTCTACACAAGGCTGAGAACCAGCTTGCTTAGCATCGTTAATGTAAGCATCATAAGCCTTAATGGCTTCAGCTTTGTTTTGCAAAACGGTGAGAAAGTCGTATTCCAGGTTGCTTACGGGATTTTGAGTTTGAGTATTGTTTCCTGCGGTTTGAACCATGAGATTTACCCTCCTTCAGGTTTCTTATTCTCTTATTCCCTTCTACTTGCCTGAAGGAAGGTCTTCATCTGTCCAAAAGAATACCTAGCTTGGAAATAGGGAGTAGGGAGTAAGGGTTACTGGTCACTGGTCACTGGTCACTGGTCACTGAATACCGTCGTGAATGAAATTCGCTTTCCTGTTGCCTATCCTCGCGATGTTTAATAGGACACACCTTGGTGTTAGCACTTATGCAATCCATGTGGGGTGTTTTAGCACACACTATCAACAGCCCACCTAAAATTAACAATAAACAACAAATGGCTGCAGCTTGAATCCAAGAAATTTCCAATGCACCATGAACCACAACTTCTCGCAGTAAAGACACGATTGTAACTTCTACTGCAACTCCGACAGAGATACTATGCTCTTGTAAATAAACCATGAGCAATCGGAACAACTCAACCAAAATTAAGATAAACAGTATTTTGGCTGTTACATGTTTATAATCAACTGATTGCGTAAGGGCGATTGCTATTCCCCATAACTGAACGAGCATAACGGCAAATAAACCCAAACACAGGACAATCACAATTAAATCTTGGAAAGCTTCCATATTGCTCACTATCCACTGTCGGTCAATCCAGCGATTGGAGAATAAGAATTGGCTCTTGAGGCGCTTTTTCATCAGCATTGCATTTCCACTTGAGAAAGGATAAAGGATGAAGGATAAAGGATGAAAAATTTCTCCTTCATACTTCATCTTTACGGATATAAGCCCCTAATTTTGTTCATAAATGATACAAATTGGAAACAAGAATGAGACAGATTGTTGGGTGAAACTAAGTCCAAACAAGACTTTCTTAATCCAAAATCTAAAATCTAAAATCCAAAATTGTATGAGACAGCATTTGTAGCGATACATAATTGTTTAAGTCCCCAAATCTTTACTATGGGAACTTTACTTTATCCTTTATACTTTACACTTTATTCTTACCACTTAACGCGGTTGATAATTAAAATTTTGCGGACTATTTAAATTTTGTGTTTGTCGCAACAATTGTGATGCTTGGTTTGCCCACTGTGAATTCCCTTGAGACTTGTATAAATCTCTGGCGTATTGCAAGACTTTTACTGCCTCTGAGTACTGTTTTAATTGTATAAAAGCTAACCCCGCTCCATAATAAGCATTTGCATAATTAGAGTTTCCTTCAGCAGCTTTTCTAAAAGATTCTAATGCATCTTTAAACTTACTTTGACTAAATAAAATCGTTCCAAGATTGTAATGCGCTTCGGAATATTTGGAGTTAATTTTGACTGCTTTGCGAAACACTTCTTTTGCCTTATCTTTTTTACCTTGTTGTAAGTAACACAACCCTAAATGGTAAGCTGGCTCAGGTGCGTTGGGGCTATATTCCATTGCTTTTCTAAAGGATGATATAGCTCTTTCCCAATTTCTCTGTTGCTCATACACTAATCCTAAGTTGTAGTGCGCTATCCCCAGTTTGGGCTCGATTTCTAAAGCTCGCCGCAAGTAATCACCTGCTTGTTGCAAATTGTATCCTTCTAACAGCGATCCACCCAAGTTAGCGTAGGCTAGGGCAAATTTGGGATCTGCTTGTGTGGCTTTATAAAATGCATCTGCAGCAGGTTGTAATTGTCCGACTTGTCGCAGTGCTAGCCCCAAGTTGTAATGTGCTGGGGCTAAATTAGGATCGAGTTCGGTGGCTTTGCGGAATAGCGCGATCGCATCTGTAACTCTCCCCACTTTTATCGCCTGTAATCCTTGGTCTAAATACTCTGGAGCACCGCTATCAACGTATTGTGCGACTAGGGGGAGGGGGAGAGCGGGGGAGAGGGAGACAAGGCTTTCAGTGACTAATATTAGACTCATTAAGACAGGAAGACGATATTTATAGAATAATACCCACATAATGTTTCTTTTTCTCAACACTTTTGTTACATTATCTTTACAAACTTTTGGTTTCAAACCATATGATTCATATAAGTTTAATTTAATACATTATTATTTGTAACACTTAATTTTTATTCGGTTAAAGATTACAAGAAAATACGATTTTCATCTGTGCCTCTTAAAGAAGGGATAATCTCAAATTAAAGACCGCATAATCTTTTGAAGAACGACTTTTGAACCCTTAATTACTTAGAATAACGCGGCTAGAAAAGACTAGCAGCCAGGGAGGATTTATGAACGAAAAAGTCAAATCGGGTTCGCGGAATGTGGCAATTGTTGGTCCATATTTAAGTGGAAAAACGACGTTGCTGGAAAGTTTGTTGTTTGTAACAGGGGCAATTTCGCGCAAAGGCAGCGCTAAAGATGGCAACACTGTGGGAGATAGTGCTGCTGAATCACGCGATCGCCAAATGAGTGTGGAAGTTAGCACTGCTTGCACTGAGTATAGCGATATTCGTTTCACATTTGTAGACTGTCCTGGAAGCATAGAATTTGCTCAAGAAACTTACAATGCTCTCATGGGAGTAGATGCGGCAATTGTGGTTTGCGAACCCATCACAGACCGCGTCTTAACTCTTGCACCTCTATTTAAATTTCTTGACGACTGGGAAATTCCCCATCTCGTCTTTGTTAACAAAATGGATCGGGCGAATATAAACGTTTTAGATACGCTACACGCCCTCAAAGCCGTTTCTAGTCGTCCCCTAGTTGCACATCAATATCCCATCATGCAAGGGGAAGAACTTATTGGCTTTATTGACTTAGTGAGCGAAGAAGCGTATAGATATCATCCTGGTGCTCCGGCTGACCCCATCCCTTTTCCGGAAGAACTTAAAGAGGAAGAACAGATTGCACGAGCAGAAATGCTCGAAGCCCTAGCAAATTTTGATGACCATTTACTAGAAGAACTTTTAGAAGACATCGAACCGGATCAAGAAGAAATACTCAAAGATTTGAAACTGGAATTAGGTGCAGATTTAGTCGTACCCGTTTTTTTTGGTGTTGCAGAACAAGATTATGGTGTACGCCCGCTTTTACAAGCCTTGGTCAAGGAAGCCCCCGAACCGGAAGTTACAGCAGAACGTCGTTTAAAAAGTCAATCGAGTCAGTCTCCTGTGGCGCAGGTTCTCAAAACTTACTACACTCCCCAAGGTGGCAAAATATCTTTAGTACGGGTTTGGCAAGGTAAGTTAACTGAGGGAATTGTACTGAATGGTGTTCGTGCTGGTGGTCTCTATCGCCTCATGGGACAGCAGCAGGTGCAGGTGAATGAAGTGTGTGCTGGTGACATTATTGCTATCAGCCGTTTAGAAGGTATTAAGACAGGAGATACAATTTCGTGCGATCCGCAGTCTGTAATGGCATTACCTAAAGCCGAACAGATGGAACCAGTTTATGCCCTCGCTATTACTCCTGAAAAGCGCAATGATGAAGTGAAGCTTAGCAGTGCCATTACGAAACTGCTGGAAGAAGATTGTTCTCTTGCTTGGGAACAACACGGGGATACCCATGAAGTTATCCTTTGGGGTCAAGGCGAGATTCATTTGCAAGTGGCTCTAGACCGTTTGCGCCGTAAGTATAACTTACCGATGACTACGCACTTACCGCAAGTGCCTTATAAAGAAACAATCCGCAAACCTGCTACATCGGTACATGGTCGCTACAAACACCAAAGTGGGGGTCACGGACAGTTTGGTGATGTCTATCTGGATATCCAACCATTGGCACGGGGTGAAGGTTTTAACTTTAAGGAAACTATTGTTGGTGGTGTTGTTCCCAAACAATATATCCCTGGTGTGGAAGTTGGGGTGCGTGAGTTTTTGACACACGGTCCTTTGGGTTTCCCAGTGGTGGATGTAGCGGTAACTTTGACTAATGGCTCTTACCATACTGTTGATAGTTCCGAACAGGCGTTTAAGCAAGCGGCTCGTCTTGCTATGCAAACAGGAATACCTAAGTGTGAACCTACTCTGCTAGAACCTATTGTTCGTGTGGAGGTTAAGACTCCTAATGAATTTACTGCTAAAGTCTTGCAACTTGTGACTGGTAGGAGGGGTCAGATTTTGGGCTATGAGGGGATCGGCAATTGGCACGGTTGGGATAGTGTTGTAGCATATTTACCACAAGCTGAGATGCAGAACTTTATTGTGGAATTGCGATCGCTGACTCTTGGTGTTGGTTCTTTTCATTGGGAGTTTGACCATCTTCAGGAGGTTCCTGATAAGTTAGCGGAGCGCATTCTTGCACATAGTAATGGTCATGGGGGGAATGGTAAATAGTTTTGGTTCTTCAGTACTTGTTATGCTAAAATAACAAGTACTGAAGAGGGAACAGGGAACAGGGAACAGGGAACAGTGAAGAAAGGAAAAAGGAAAAAGGAAAAAAGGGAAGAGAGCGTTATTCTAGCTTCTTAATGAGGGCAATAATCATTCGACTCTCTTCTCGTAGCAAAGAAATAATTGGTTCTATATCTTCTTGTTTAGATAGACCTACCCGATGCGATAGAATAACGTGTGTTTCTAATTCATTAACCGAGCCTTGAGCAATATTCAGAAATCTAATGTATTCAAGTGTCGATCTTCTTCCATATCCCTCGGCTATATTGGCTGGAATAGAGACAGCGGATTTCCTAATTTGTTGTACCATGCCATATAACTCGTCTTTGGGAAAAGGTTTAGTCAAAAAATAGCACTTTTCGGCTATATCCATACCTTTTTGCCAGATTTTTAAGTCTTTAAAATCATTAATCTCTGCCATGAAAACCCTCAAGATTATCAAAATTCATCAATGTTTAGTTAGCAATTGAAATGCCAAGTTAATAGGCACCGAATTCGAAAGTTGTCAAAATTTCTAAAACCATAAGCAGCGCGTTTGATGAGCTTGAGTTTGTTATTAATACCTTCTACAACTCCGCTTGTTGTCCTATTATCAAAGTAAGCAACGATCTCATCTAGCCAACGAAGTATTGTGTTATAGCTCTTAGGAAAATGTTTTTTCGCTTTAAATAACCATGTTCCTAGTTTAAATAATCCGGCTTCCCAATTACTTATTGTTTCAAAAATTTGTCGAATTTCCTCTTTTAATTCATGCATGATTTTTAGACTAGGAGAAACTTGTTTGACTTCAATTAATTTCTCTTGTTGGACTTGATTTAGATCTTCTTCATTCTTAAGTAAAATATATTTACTTTTTGTAAGTCCTTGTAAAATTTTTTCACTGTCTGCTTTATCTTGAGGAGATTCCGCTTTTTTTATAACTGATTCTATTTGACTTTTTTCTCTCTTTCTTTGTGTATCTAGTTCCTTGTTTATCTGTACCATTACATGAAATCTGTCAGCCACTACTTGTGCATGAGGCATTAATTCTTTCACTAAACTTTTATAACCTTGCCATAAATCTATACTCACTTCTTCTATTTTATCTAAAACATCATTCCCCCATTCAATTAAGATTTCTCTTATGACTTCTTGTGTGCGCCCATGTAAAATTGTAATTGGTTTAGATGTATCCAAATCTGTTAAGACTGCACAGTAATTTCCATGACCTTTCACCAAAGCTATTTCGTCAATTCCCAGTCTTTTTAATCCGTCATGTTTTGATGAAGATAATCCTGTAGATGCATCTTTTAACATTCTTTCTATTTCTTCTGTCGTCACAATTCCTTTGGATGCAACACTGTGAATATCGTTTTCTAAAACGTCTTGTATTATTTTTTGAGCTAATCTTTTTGTATATGTCCTTTTTCGGCTTACGAAATCTAATTCTTCACTAAAAGGTTTTTTACACACCTCACATTTGAATTGTATAAAAGTTTATTTCTAAAAAAACTGGTTTTTCTCCAAATGGTAAGTCTTTTACTATGTATCGATGATTTTGATGTAATCTATGACTTACGGTTCCACAACGTAGGCAAATACTATAATCAGAAATTGATTCGGTTTGTAGTATAAGTCCAATTCCAGCATGAAGCCGATGGGATATGACTTTTACCCCTTCTATATCCAGAATTTCCGTTAAAGCTTTAATACCTTTTTTCCTTACCATAACTGTTAGATTTACAAAAATGTTATCAGGCAAGGCAAACAGAAAACTTCGTTTCTTTCTTCACTGTTCCCCGTTCCCTGTTCCCTGTTCCCTCTTCAGTACTTGTTATTTTAGCATAACAAGTACTGAAGAGCCATAGTTTTTAACCGCACCCTTAGGGATTTCCAAGAAATAAGTTACCCAATCTTGTGGGACGGGCGTCCCCGCCCGTTTTATACTAGTGACGGGCGAGACGCCCGTACCACAAGAGATATTTGAAGACTTTTCCGACGGGCGAGACGCCCGTACCACAAGAGATATTTGAAGACTTTTTTATTTGGAAGTTCCTTAACGCGGATGAACGCAGATAGAGTAGAAAATTTCTGCGTCATCCTTATTTTTTTTCAAGATTGGTAGGCAAAAAGTCAACACTGTTTGGATAAGATAAAAGTGCCTAGCAACAGCTTTTGTAGAAACGCGCTGTTTGAAGTGTCTTTACATATGTAAAGCTAACTTTTCATACAATACGGTATTCTGTTCGCGCGCTGCTTGACGCAATTTTTCAAACTCTGCTTCTCCTTCTTTTAAATAAGCTTCCGGTGAAGTGCCATTTAAAAAAGCATAAACAACTGAATCTAGGGAAACACGACTTTCTTTAATCCAGTAACCATTTTCTCTCCACTCAACATACTGCTTTTGAAAGACTGTTGTTGCCGTCATAAATAACTATTCTTATAACCGATTTTAGTATATAGCAGAATCCTTCTGGACTGCTAAGATAAGCTAATACTAGCTTATCTTAGCTTTAATTTAAGATTTTAGAGGGTATTAATGGTAACACTTCAATTACGGCAATTAAGTGTTCCACCGGGACACAGAGTGCTCTTTCATGATGTTAGCTGGCAAGAATTTGAGGCAATTCAAGAAGAACTTGGCGAACATCGAGCTTCTCGTTTGGCTTATAGCCGGGGAACTTTGGAGATTAGGATGCCATTACCGAAACATGAAAAAACCAAAGTTCTTATTGGAGATTTGGTCAAAATTTTGCTTGAGGAATTGTCCATGGACTGTGAACCTTTTGGTTCAACTACTTTCAAACGCGAGGACATGGTTCAGGGTGTAGAACCTGATGACTCCTTCTACATTCAAAATTATGCTCGGATGATTGGTAAAGAGCGAATAGACCTAACTGTCGATCCACCCCCAGACTTGGCGATTGAAGTGGATGTCACATCTAAAACTCAATTGGACGCCTACGAAGCACTGGGCGTTCCTGAACTATGGCGCTATGAAGATGGAAAGCTACAAATTAATGTCTTGCAGGATGGCAAATACTTTGAGTCAAAAATCAGCCCAATTTTTCTGGATTTGCCAATTTTTGAAGTCATTCCCCAGTTTGTTGAAGAAAGCAAAATTATCGGAAGAGGTTTAACATTAAGAAAGTTTCGGGAATGGATTGGAAAGCAAACAAAATAAGAGTGTTTATTTCTGATTTTATAACCTATGCGGTGGAGTAGTTCATGCTACTGGAACGATTACGTTATAATTATGGACAGACAAACTGCTCCTTTAACTATTTGGGCGTAAGTCCTTGGCTATAAAATGAATGACCCTCGGTCTGACGAACCTCAATCCACTGCTAAGGAAGAAACAGTTGAAGAGCAGTTGGAAAAAAATCAAGAATTATTTCCTATCGTCGGTATTGGAGCTTCTGCTGGTGGATTGGCGGCATTTACGGAGTTGCTAGGGCATCTACCGACAGATACCGGGATGGGATTTGTGCTGATTCAGCATTTAGACCCCGAAAGCAAGAGCTGGTTGAGCGAGATTCTTGCCAGGACAACCGAGATGCCAGTGATTGAGGTGCAGGATGGTATGTCCGTGGAACCTAACCACGTCTACGTCATTCCGCCAAACACTAAGATGACTCTTGCCCAAGGCAGGCTTAGACTCTCGCCCCGCGAGAAGACCCGTGGAATGTATATGCCAGTCGATGTTTTCTTTCGTTCATCGGCGATGCATCGGGGGAACAAAGCGATTGGAATCGTTCTGTCGGGGATGGATGGAGACGGTGCACAGGGACTAAAGGCAATCAAGGCGGCTGGCGGCATTACTTTTGCTCAGTGTGAAGCAACGGCAAAATTCACTGGTATGCCAAACACCGCAGTTGCCACGGGTGATGTGGACTTCATCCTGCCCCCTAGGGCGATCGGCGAGAAACTCGCTAATATCAGCCGCCATCCCTATGTCACCCGGCCGGACTTAGTAGAAACGGTTGAGGAACTCTCCCAAAGCGAGAATGCTCTGCAAAACATCTTCAAATTGCTGCGGGCTGCCAAGGGAATTGACTTTACCCATTACAAGCACACCACCCTCAAGCGGCGAATTCTGCGGCGGATGGTTCTGTACAGGTTGGAAAAACTGGAGAATTACGTTACTTATCTTCAGAACAACCCTGCGGAAGTGGAAGCTTTATTTCAGGATTTCTTGATCCATGTTACCAGTTTTTTCCGAGACAGTAATGCGTTTGAAGCCTTAAAAAATCAGGTATTTCCCAGCATTATGCAGAATAGATCGCCCGATGAGCCAATCCGCATCTGGGTGGCGGGGTGTTCAACAGGTGAGGAAGTTTACTCCATTGCCATCTGCTTGCTGGAATTTTTGGACGATCTGCAAAGTTCGCCCACAATTCAGATTTTTGGCACAGACATCAGCGATTTTGCCATTGAGAGAGCCCGTTCAGCTACATACATACCGAGCCTAGTAGATAAGATTTCACCAGAGCGTTTACGACGCTTCTTTGACAAAGTGGAAGGTGGATACCAAGTCAGCAAGTTGATTCGCCAGATGTGTGTCTTTGCTAAGCAAAACCTGATCGGCGATCCACCTTTTTCCCATCTGGATCTCATTAGTTGTCGGAACCTACTGATTTATTTGGGGTCTGCTTTGCAAAAGAAGGTGATACCGTTGTTCCATTACAGCCTCAAACCAACAGGCTTTCTCCTGCTCGGAACCTCGGAGAGTACAGGTGACTACTCAGATTTGTTTACCTTAATAGACAAAAAGCAGAAAATTTATTCTCGAAAGTTGACAGCCTCTCGGCTAAATTTTGACTTCTTTACCAGTAATTATTTAGCACAGAAAGTGAATGATGAGGCTAGGGACTCGGATGTTGGCGAAGGTCTTGATTTAGAGAAAGAAGCTGACCGGATTGTCTGGAATAAATATGTCCCACCGGGCGTAATTATCAACAGCGCTCTGGAAATCCTACAATTTCGGGGAAAAACCAGTCCCTACCTTGCACCAGCACCCGGAAAGCCAAGTTTCAGTTTGCTCAAAATGGCTCAAGCAAGCTTGCGATTAGATCTCCGCACAGCGATCAACCAGGCGAAACGCTTAGATATCCCGGTGAGAAAGGAAGGAATCCAACTGACAACTAAAGAGCAACTAAGGGAATTGAATTTTGAGGTTATTCCTTTCCAGGTTCCTCCTTCACAAGAACGCTACTTTTTAGTTTTGTTTGAGGACGTTCAAGCTTCAGCTATTCCTCAGTCAGCTGATGACGACCGTAGGGTGAAGCCTAGTAGGGGGAAGCAGACAGCCACAAAGCAGGAACTTATCCAGCTAAAACAAGAACTTGCTGCCAATAAACAGGAGCTTACTGCTACTAAAGAGTATCTGCAATCGATTATTCGGGAGCAGGAGGCAACTAACCAAGAACTCATGACCGCTAATGAGGAGATCCTGTCGAGCAACGAAGAGATACAAAGCACAAATGAAGAACTAGAAACCGCCAAAGAAGAGACTCAATCCACTAATGAAGAACTAAGCACAACTAACGACGAATTACAGAGTCGGATTCAAGAATTAAATAAGGTCAACAGCGATATACGCAATTTACTCATCAGTGTCAATATTCCTATTATTATATTAGCAAAGGATCTCACCATCCGACGTTTCACACCGATGGCTCAGAAAATCTTAAATTTGATCCCAACTGATGTGGGGCGACCGCTCAATCATATTAAGCCCAATATTAACGTTCCTAACTTAGAGCAAACGATCTTAGAGGTGATTGACACCCTAGTCATTAAAGAACAAGAGGTTCAAGACACTGAGGGTCATTGGTATGACCTACGGATACGCCCTTACAAAAACCTGGAAAATCAGATTGATGGCGCGGTGATGGTGTTGGTCGATATTGACGCCCTAAAAAGCAGCAGCGAACAGCTTAAAGAATCCCGTGATTACGCCGAAGCGATCGTCGAGACAATACAGGAACCTCTCTTAGTGCTTGATGCGAACTTAAGAGTGGTCACAGCGAATCAGTATTTCTATGAGATTTTCCTGGTTTCCAAAGCCGAAACAGAGTATCGTAGTATCTTTGAACTTGGGAATGGTCAGTGGGACATTCCCAAGTTGCGATCGCTGCTAGAAGAAGTTCTTCCTCAAAACAACCAGATTGATAATTTTGAGGTTGAGCATACATTTGAGCAAATCGGACGCAAGACAATGCTGCTTAATGCCTGTAAAGTCCTGCGAGCAAACAATAATGAAATGATACTCCTCACCATAAATGACATCACTGAGAGTCAGCTGTTTGAGGAACAGCGTAACCAGCTACTGATTCATGAGCAGTCGGCTCGCGCTGCAGCCGAGACAGCCAACCGTACTAAGGATGAGTTCTTATCAATCGTCTCTCACGAACTACGGAATCCTCTCAACTCCATACTAGGCTGGGTTGGGCTGCTCCGCAACCGCTCCTTTGACGCCGAACAAACCGCTCAGGCGCTGGAGATAATCGAGCAGAGCGCTAAGTCACAAGCTAAGCTGGTTGAAGATCTCCTGAACATCTCACGCATTACTACAGGCAAGCTCCAACTTAATGTCACCCCGATCGATCTCGTACCTGTGATTGCGGCAGCCATTCATATTGCCCGTCCATCAGCTGACGCTAAAAATATTCAAATAGAATCTGTTCTCGGATCGCCTGACACCCATAGGGTGTCAGGCGATCCGGAGCGCTTGCAGCAGGTGCTCTGGAATCTACTCTCTAACGCCATCAAGTTCACCCCAGCAGGGGGACAAGTTACAGTCAAACTCGAGCGTATTGGCTCCGCAGCTCAGATTCAAGTCATTGACACGGGACAGGGCATCAGCGCCGACTTTCTACCCCATGTCTTCGAACGTTTCCGTCAAGCAGATAGCAGCACCACTCGCGCCCATGGTGGACTCGGACTCGGTCTCTCAATTGTGTTTCATTTGGTAGAGCTACATGGTGGCACGATCCAAGCAGAAAGTCCGGGTGAAGGGTTAGGGACAACAATGACAGTGAGGCTACCATTACAAAGAATGCACACAAACACTTCTGTGTCAACTGATTTATTGCAGGTATCGAGGGCAGGGCAAGAAGTGCCATTGGATACCATGCAAACGCTCTTAGGTTTGCAGATACTTGTGGTTGATGACGAAGCGGGTCTATTAGAGTTACTGAAGACAATTCTGGAAGAGTACGGAGCGCAAGTGATGGCGGTTACCTCGGCAAAAGAGGCGATCGCGCGGCTGAGGGCGAATCCTCTTGAGTACGATGTTCTGTTGTCAGACATTGGCATGCCGAATGAAGACGGCTATGCGCTCATCCGTCAAGTGAGAGCGCTTAATCCCGAGTTAGGGGGACAGATTCCGGCGATCGCCCTATCAGCATATGTGAGGGAAGAAGAGCAAAGAAAGTCTCTTGCTGTAGGTTTTCAAAGGCATATTGCTAAACCAGTTGAACCCGATCAATTGGCATCAATGATTGCGGAACTTGCTCGGGTGAATCAGATGGGAAATCCGGAGCAAACACCTGATTAACAGTTTCCGCATCAGAATAAACGCTTTTTCTGAGCAGGTGGTTCCATAGCAGCTGCTTGTTCCAGTTCTTGCCGCAACGCTACAACAAGTTGAGAAAGTCGTTCAACTTGAGCTAGACTGTCTTTGATTCCAGCCCGAAAAATTTGTTCAATCTCGCGGCACAAACGCGAGGCTTTAGCAAAACCAAAGCTCGCAAGCGATCCAATCAGCAGGTGCGCTTCTTGCTGTGCTTGTTGCCCCTGTTCTTCAGTTAGCGTACCCGCAACCAGGTTCGTAATAGCTTGTTCTAAGATCGTGACATGAGCGCTGTACTTGGGTTTAAATCGCTGCCAAATGGCAGCCAATGCCGACGAGATTTCTGGCTGAGGATCGTCTGCTACAGTTTGGGAGTGAACCGTTGCCGTTGCCTGATTCTTAACTTCATCTTCTCCTAATTTGAACCGATACCCTAGTCCGTAAACTGTTTCAATCAATCCATCCGCCTCAGCTTTCTTAAGTTTCTGCCGTAAACCCTTGATATGTGCTCTAACAGTATTCTCGAAACGGATCTCTTCAGCTGCCCAGAGATAATCGAGCAGGTATTTTTGGCTAAATATCCGGTGGCTATTACGCAAAAGCAGTTCTAGTATAGCATATTCCTTAGCAGTCAAATGCAAAAGTTGTCCATCGCAAGTCACCCTACAGCTACTGGAGTCAAGCCTGATATTTCCCGCCTGTATGACTGAGGAGAGAACTGGAGTTCCTCGACGTATCAGAGCACGTATCCGAGCCAATAACTCATTGGTATCAAAAGGTTTGACAACATAATCATCAGCTCCTGCATCTAATCCAATGACTTTGCTAGTGCTACTGTCCAAAGCTGTCAACAGCATAACTGGGATGCTATCCCCGCGATCGCGTAGCTGTCTGCAAAACTTTAGACCATCCAGCTTTGGCAACATAACATCTAACCCACATTCCGCACTTCAAATTGAAGTACAAAAAAACTACAATCAACGTAAAAGTCAAACAATTAGGATAATTAAGAAAAGAATATTGAACCAATCCGTGGCATAAAGAAAAATTATCAATTATCAAATATTTAACTGATAAAACAGGTTATTTAAGCACTAAAAATTGGAGGAATAATTATGATTTCCTCGGAAACTGAGAAATTTTTATTCACTCTCCATATACTGCTTAAATTAAGAAAGCAAATAATATTTTTGACAAGATGATGGCAGATTATTCAAAATAAAATGACGCTCTTCTGTTAAATTAACTATTTGACTAACACCGTTTAAAATTAAAATATGAATTCCTTGAAAACATTGAAATACCCACCTTAATGTAGGACTAAAAGTTAATTTTCCTAATTGATTTTTGATTCCCATCTTGACTCTTTTTAAGCTGTTTCTTAGTTGCCTTTGACCGAGATTATAAACTAATAAACACAGAGACATTAAAAATAACATCGTCTCTATTCTTTCAGGATTTTCTACAAAAAAACTATCAACAAAAAATAATGGGTCTTTCAGAAATCTAAATCCTCGTTCACATGATTGTTGATTTTTATAATTTCTCAGAATTTCTTCTGGCTCTAACTTATTCTCGTCTACTAAATTAGTTGCTAAAATAAACCTTCCTGCTTCTTTTCTTTGGATTTCTATCTCTTCTATTTTTTCATGAATGACTCCTGATATTTTATAAATAGTCTGATTCTCTTTTGATTGACTTTCAAAAATTTGAACATCTTTAATTTCAAATAGTTTCAATTTCTTATTAATGGCTTTTAGTCTGTATCTGGCTTGCTCCGGTGTTTCAAAATCTTCTTTTTTGAATGCTTTCAACTGCTTTTCAACTTTTTCTTTTTCTTTTTTTAGCTTTTTCTCTAGCTTTTCTAAATCACTAATTTTTCTGTTTTGACTTTCTACTATTAGCCATATTTGTTTAATTCCACCATAATTTACTATTTCTTCTTTCCATTTATATCCTTCTAAGTTTAGGGCTGCTCTTTTATCTCTTTCTTCTGGACTTATCTCTTCTATTTCTACAAACTTCACTAATCCCTGTGCTTTTTTAATTGTCATCGGTACTCTACTTATCCATTTTAGATGTTCAATTAATTGGAGATTTTCTTGACTATATAATGCGCTATCGCAGACCATAATACTTTCAAAATCTATTTGCTTTTTAAACTCTACTAAAATTTTTCCAAATACGGCTTTATCCGCTTCATTACCATCTCCCGCTCTCATTAATAATGGTATATCTCCATCACTACTCGTAATTAAATCTAAAATACATTGTTTCAAATCTGGTCTATGGTCACGAGAATATCCTTTGGTTACAATTATTGGTCTTTCTCTGCTTACTTCTTCTTTTTCCTGATTTTCTCCACTTTTATATTCTCCATGTAGATGAAATGATGTCGCATCCAGATGTGAATATTTTGTATTTATCTGAAATTTTTTAATCACTGATAATCCAATTTCTATAAACAGATTATTCAATCCATATTTATATAATTTATCCATGACTCTTCCCAGTTTATCGTCATTCATATAATCTTTTTTTACCTCTGAACCCAATAATATTTCGATTCCTTTATCTTCAAAAAACTGGCTAAATAAATATAAAGGTCTTGATACAAATCCTAATCCATTGATTAAAATTGCTTTCACCAATATTCCCGCTGAAATCTTCTCTCGGGTGTCTATTCCTAATTTAGAATTTATTATTTCAACTATTCCTATTTCGTCAATCAGCCCAGCTACTATTCCTAAGTGGTCGATATTCTTAATTTTCGCATCTGAGATTGGGAACATTTTTTACCTATCAAAGATTTTTGAGTTTTTCTGATTGTCCCATTTGAAATTAATCAATGTATATTTAGTTTTATCAAAAGCTGGAAATCAATTTTCTACTTTGCTTTTGCTTTATTTCTTCATGCCAACTCAATGCCGAACTACTGAAAAAATTCGTGTATTTTTATTTACCTGCATCTGAGAAGAATTATGTGACTCTCTGTACTACATTTTGAAGTGCGGAATGTGGGATCTAATAAAATCAAGTCATAAGTAAACGCTTCAACTAGGGACATTCCAGTCTGACCATCCATCGCCAAATCGACTACATAATGGCGATATATAAGAATATTTTTCAACACTTCAGCAGTCCCTTCATCATCCTCGACTAGCAGAATTTTCATAAATAACTATCGAGCGTTGTGATATGCACGTCACGTTCGTTGAAACACCTATCTAAAGGAAGATAATTAACCAGACTGAAGAGTCAAGTCTGTTACATGACTCGCAGTTTGATTGCAGTTGACTTCAGAAAGAGCGCCGCTTTTTTAAGCGCCTTCTTAATATTATCTACTGACTCATTCACAAAATCTTCACTTAATTTTTTTATATTTGTAGAAGAACTCTGAACTTACGAGCGAAATCGGCTTCGCTCTGCCTCCTTTCAGAATTCAGCACATCTGTAATCTGTACGACTGGATGATGAGTCATGAGTTTAAAATCCCGTCCCGCAAGTGGCACGAAAAAAATGTTAAAAAATTCTTTCTTCTCAAACCTCCATCCCCTGATACAGGGCTATTTTCTGAGTAAGCCTAGAGCTTTTACTGTTAACAAGATTGAAAGTTTTAAGCATAGTCAAAGAACTAGAAATTAGAGATTCAATATGCCTGACCAAATACGTAATGCCGAGAGCGCTCTTCAAGTATGGAGAGGTATTGACGCCGATAAAATTGAGGATCTTGAGGAGACAGTAGAGTTTTTACTGGAACAAATAGAGGGCTGGAAGCTAGAAATGCGTAACAAAAATTACGAACTGCAAGAGATAAAGCAAGAGTTGAGTTATTCAAATCAAGAATTATGCACTGCACTCAATTTAAAGCAGCTAACTATTAATGAGGCGATAGAATTAGCTAAAAAGTTGTTGGCAAGCGATAAACCTACCGAGGATGTTCTACTTGAATTACTCCTTGCTATCTATAGGGCTTGGTGAGTGAGTAGCAATAGGCAAAGTTTTTCAAGCGCTAAAATGCCATCCCAGTAATTGCAATCACCAACTATGAGGTAAAAATTAATATGCAAAATAGTTTTTGTAACTCGCATCCTAAAAATTACCAAATACCACAAAGTAATTCTCCCTCTCCTGTCTTTGATGGCTTGCGTGTACTTGTGGTAGATGATGATGCAAATAACCTGAATTTTCTGGAGATTATTTTTAAACAGTACCAGGCTCAGGTGAACACGGCAAGTTCAGTCGATGAAGCTATTGAAGTGATAGAAGAGTGGAAACCAGACATTCTAATCAGCGATATCAGTATGCCAAACAAGGATGGCTATTCGCTAATTCGCTCTATTAGAATCAAAGAAGCAGAGGTTGGTGGGTTTCTTCCCGCCGTTGCTATTACAGGTTGTGTGTTTCCAGAAAATCGTAGCCTAGCTTTCAATGCCGGGTTTCAGATGTTGATTATTAAGCCATTTGACTCTGAGGAGCTAGTTGCAGTTGTGGCAAAATTACTGGACGAACAGTTGAAGTCAAATCAATAAACGATAGAATCTGCCCCTCGAAACAACATAGGTATTATCCCAAATCCATTGCCCCTAATAATTAGCAACCATACAACCAATATCAATACAACCAGGTAACAGGATTTAACCTTAAGATGGACATAAATAAGGTAAAAATAGACAAATTTGTTCACCGGACACAGAAAATGTATCGGCGTTTAACGGATTTGTATCAAAGTGTAAACGCCGAACCTTTAATACCAGATGTGCTACCGCAAACTTTTGTGGAACTTGGTAACGCATCACAAATATTACAGTTAGCTACAGAAGAACTGTACCAGCAGAATGAGGAACTCATATATACACGCAATCTGGTAGAACTAGAACGTCAACGCTACCGGGATTTATTTGAGTTTATGCCCGATGCTTACTTACTGACTGATACTATCGGCATAATTCAAGAAGCCAACAGTGCTACTGTTAAGTTGCTCAACGCCTTGCCACAGTATCTAGTGGGCAAACCAATAAATAATTATGTGGCACTACAAGAGCGTCAGAGCTTTCGCAGCTTACTCACACAGCTATCCAATTCCGATAAGGTAACAGAGTTAGCCCTGCGCTTTAAAAAGCGCAATGGCGAGTTGTTTGATGGCGCTTGTAGGGTGGGAGTTGTCTACAATCAGCAGGGTAAACCAATAGCGTTACGCTGGTTGGTACACGACATTAAAGAGCGCAATCCTGCCCAATTAACGCTCATCAACAATAAGTGCGACCTTAGTCAAAATCGCCTTCAGCATCAATATTCTAAGGGAGAAACTATCCCCCTTACAAACCAAGAAATTTGGTATGTTTGTCAGGGTTTGGTGAAGCTAACTACGCTTTGTGAAACAGCTGGAGAAGTACTGGTAGGATTGCTAACGTCAGGAATGGTTTTTGGCTCTCGGATGACCAAACTGCACATCTACACTGCAACAGCTATGTCAGATGTCAAGTTAAATAATATTAACTTGACAGAAATAGAAGCGAACCCGACTCTGAACCATATCCTTTCATCCAAAATCAATCAGCGGTTACAGCAGACAGAATCTCTTTTAGCTATTTCTGGACACCGACGCGTGCAAGAACGCTTGTACTATTTATTACATTTTCTTCAACAGGAATTAGGTACTCCAGTTGCTCAGGGAACTCGCCTAAGTTTTCGTCTGACTCATGAAGACCTTGCTAGCGCCTGTTGCACTACCAGAGTTACAATTACACGAATGATAAGCAAGTTACAACGAGAAGGAAAAATTAGTTTTGACTCCAAAAACCACATGATTCTAAAACTTAGTTGAACGCATACGAAGCACTGGGCGTCCCTGAACTATGGCGATATGAAGATGGCAAGCTACAAATAAATATCTTGCGGGATGGGAAATACGTAGAGTCTAAAATCAGCCCAATTTTTCCTAATTTGCCAATTTTTGAAGTCATTCCTCAGTTTGTTGAAGAAAGCAAAATTATCGGTAGAAGTTTGACATTAAGAAAGTTTCGGGAATGGATTGGCAAGGAAACTAATCCTAATGCCTGATTCTTAAATAGTACTCTATGTTAATAATTATAACAGCGTTCCATTTGCGGAATTAGGTGAGAAAGTAGCAAAGAGTGCCACTATGGAACAACGAACCGTTCTAATTATTGACGACTGTGCGGAAGATAGGGAGGTTTATCGCCGCTATTTGCTCCAAGACCATGAGTACCGCTACACGATTTTGGAAGAAGAATCAGGAAAAGGAGGATTGATGTTATGTCAGCAATTCAAACCCGATAGCATCCTGCTCAACTATGTGTTGCCTGACATGGATGGGCTGGGATTTCTGGCGCAACTGCAACAACAGACACAAGGAAATTTTCCGCCTGCGATTGTGCTTGCTGAACGGGGATATGAATCCGTTGTTATGCAGGCCATGAAAAAGGGTGTGCGGGATTATTTGGTAAAGGAGCAAATGACTGCGAGCGATTTACTGTTTGCCTTGAATCATGCTATGGAATATTCCCGGATGCAGGAAAGTCAGAAGTTGCTTCAAGAGATTACTAATACAACTCCTGGTATTTTATACGTTCATGACATTCTAGAACTGCACAATGTCTACATTAATCGACGGACGACTGAAGTTATTGGTTACACACCCCAACAAATTCAAGATATGGGTTCGGGTGTGCTTGAGGAGTTGATGCATCCTGAGGATTTGGTTCGACTCCCCGAACACTTCCAACGTTTTGACTTAGTTGAGGATGGTAAGATTGTAGAATTTGAGTATCGGATGCGACACGCCAATGGTGAATGGCGTTGGTTTTGCAGTCAAGAAACTGTATTTAAAAGAAACTCTGATGGTTCGGTGCAGCAGATTTTAGGTACAGCACTCGATATTACCAGGCACAAACGGGCAGAAGTTACGCTGAAACAGCAGTTGTTAAGGGAACAACTCGTCACCAAGATTGCCCAACACATTCGCCAATCTCTCAAGCTTGAAGAAATTTTCAAGACAACTGTAGATGAAGTGCGGCAGTTCCTTCAAACCGATCGCGTGCTCCTTTTTCGCCTAGAACCTGACGGAAGTGGCACTGTGGTTATGGAATCTGTCAGCCCCGACTGGTCTCCGATTCTATTAACTAACATTTTCGATCCTTGTTTTCGGGACAGTTGGGTCGATCCCTATCGATTGGGACTTGTGGTTGCAAAAACGGATATCTACAACGCAGGAATTGACCCGTGTCATGTTGAGTTACTGTCTCGGTTTCAAGTTAGAGCTAACTTAGTTGTTCCCGTGCTTCAAAAGGAGCAATTATGGGGGTTGCTCATTGCCCATCACTGTGCAGCCCCCCGACAATGGCATCAAATAGAAATAGATTTACTCAAGCAATTGGCAACTCAGGTTGGAATTGCTATCCAGCAAGCTACACTTCTTGAACAGGCTGAGTCAGCTAACCGTGCCAAAGATGAGTTTGTAGCAATGGTAACGCATGACTTACGAACTCCCTTAAATGCTGTCCTAGGTTGGACTCATTTACTACAGCGTCTTAAGTTGGATGAAGCAGGATTTGCTCGTGGTTTGGAATCTATTGAGCAAAGTGCTAGGTTTCAAGAAAAGTTGCTTGAAGATTTGCAGGATATCACACGTATTATCCAAGGGCAGTTGAAACTTCAAGTAAGTGAAGTCAATTTGGTGGATGTCATTCAAGCAGCGCTTGAAACTGCTTATCCCCTCGCCTACGATAAAAGTTTATGCATAGAATCTATACTTGACAATTCCATGGAGACTATTTCAGGCGATCCCAAGCGCTTACAGCAAGTTTTGGGCAATTTACTCTCTAATTCTATTAAATTTACGCCAGAGGGAGGCAGAATTGAAGTGCGGTTGGAGCAGGTTGATAGTTTTGCTCAAATTACGGTCAGCGATACGGGTTGCGGCATTAGTGCGGATTTTCTCCCTTGCGTATTCGAGCGTTATCAACAAGCTAACGGCGATCGCACCAGAGATGGCTTGGGGTTAGGGTTGGCGATCGCCCGTCACTTAATAGAAGCTCACAATGGAACAATAGAAGTTACTAGTCCCGGTCTTGGACAGGGTGCTACTTTTACCATTAAGCTACCTTTAGCTAGCAAAAAGGAATAGGGGCAATGAGTCAAGATCCACAAACTTGGTATATAGTCAAGCGTAATGTTGGCAATTGTGAAATAATCCCCAGTAGCCAAGCCAATGAAGAAAACAATTTAGAAATTCTTGAAAAATGGGGACCGTTTGAATCTCAAGGAGAAGCGATCGCTCGTCGTGTAGGTCTGATTAGATCGGGGAAATGTCAACCTGTTTAAGATTATTAATTGCGGGCGAGGACGCCCGCACCACAAGAAATTTTGGGGATATTTTTTATTTCATGAAAGCTAATCACGGGAAAATCCCACAACCAAACATGAAAACCCCTCTTCCCCCACTCCCTACTCCCCACTCCCTACTCCCTTTTTCAAGCTAGAGGTAGTTGACAATTTATGTTCCTGCTCTAGGATTACCTTTTTGAGCAATTTCTTTACCTAACACTTCCACTGCTTTAGCAAACTGAGGGTCTTGTAGAGTTCCTACTTTTTCACGTTCGCCAAGCCACAAATCCTGTCGTTGTTTATCATTTAAATCTACAACCACATCTGGGTGAATACCCGATTTATTAATATCCTTACCACTGGGGGTAAAATACTTAGCGATTGTGACAGCGATTCCCGAACCATCATCCAGAGGACGAACAGATTGTACCAAGCCTTTACCAAAGGTTTGACTACCAACTAGTACAGCACGCTTGTTATCTTGTAAAGCGCCTGAAAGAATTTCACTAGCACTGGCTGAACCTTTGTCTACCAAAATCACCAATGGTTTGGTAGTTAAAGCACGTCCATTAGCGGTTTCTCGTTCTACTTCTGCATAGCGATCCTTAGTGGAGACGATTGTACCGTTATTCAACCACATTCGAGCAATTTCTACACTTGAGAAAAGCAATCCACCAGGATTATTTCGTAAATCTAGAATATACCCAGCAACTTGTTTGTTTTCTAAAGTCCTAATTGCCAGTTGCATTTCCTTAGAGGCGTTGGCGCTGAACTGCTTCAGCCGGATGTAACCAACATTACCTACCCGAGTTTGTTTTGTAGTCGCTTCTACGGGATGAATTTCAATTTTTGCCCGTGTAATTTTAAAATCTTTTGACTGATTGTTGCGGAGAACTGTCAAGCTAACTGCTGTTCCTGGTTCACCTCGGATCAAGGATACTGCTTCGTTAGTATCCATACCTTCTGTGCTTTTTCCGTTTATTTTGGTAATGATATCTTTTGCCAAGATCCCCGCTTTAGCTGCTGGCGTATCTTCGATTGGAGCAATGACAGTCAGTTTTTTGGTTTTTTCATCCATACCAATTTGGATACCAATACCTGTCAGTTCTCCAGAAGTATCCACCTGCATATTTTTGAATTCCTCTGGGTCCATAAACCGGGTATACGGGTCATCCAGCCTTTTCAGCATTTCCCGGATGGACTTGTAAGCTTCTTGCTTATTGGTATATGACTTGTTTAAGTACTCCTTACGAACAGCCTGCCAATCTACCTGATTGAAAGTACCGTCTACATATTGGCGTTGAATGATTTGCCAAACTTCATCTACTAATTCCTTTGGACTTTCTTTAAATAAAGCCTGTCCCTGCGAGTGAATGCCGAGGCTAGTGACTGCAATTGTAGCTAATGTCACCGCCGTAGCTCCCAAAACAAGCCCACTTCTTGTAATCACCATAATGACAGCTGCGCCAGACGGAAAATTTTGTATATTTCAGTATGCTCAATCTAACACAGGGTTCCTCTGTACAGAGTGAACATAATTGCTTATTTCAGAAAAATCCTTTGCAATCCGGCGACCGAGGCTGTCGCCGGTACAAAACTTGTTGAAAACTTTAAGGATCTACCCAGCGTCCATCAGCCTTAATTAAGTCAATCAATTCTTCTACTCCTTTATCTTCAGGAACTTTTTTGATTTCTTCTCTCCCTCTATAGAGAGAAATATAACCAGGTGTTTTACCCACATAACCATAGTCAGCATCAGCCATTTCTCCAGGGCCATTGACAATACAGCCCATAACGGCTATGTCTAACCCGGTTAGATGTTTGGTTGCTTCCCGCACTTGATGGAGAACTTCTTCCAAGTTAAACAATGTACGCCCGCAAGAAGGACAAGCGACGTACTCCACCATTGTCTTCCGCAATCCCAAAGCTTGTAAAATACTATAGCAGACAGGAATTTCTTTTTCTGGTGCTTCCGTTAAGGATACGCGAATCGTATCGCCAATACCATCAGTTAAAAGTGTCGCAATACCAGCTGTAGATTTGATGCGCCCGTATTCTCCATCCCCTGCTTCCGTTACACCTAAATGGAGGGGATAATCCATATCTAGTTCATCCATCCGCTTTGCCATGAGGCGATAAGCTGCTACCATCACAGGCACGCGTGATGCTTTCATGGAAATGACTATGTGATGAAAGTCTAAAGATTCACAAATGCGAATAAATTCTATGGCTGATTGCACCATACCTTCTGGAGTATCGCCATAGGTAAACAGCATCCTTTCAGCCAAAGAACCATGATTTACCCCAATTCGCATGGCTTTGCCTTGATCTCGTAGAGAAATCACCAGTGGTGCTAGAGTTTCACGAATTTTTTCGCCAATTTCGTCAAATTCTGTGGGAGTGTACTCAGTTCTCTTGGGGTTTGGCTTTTCAAAAACATACAACCCTGGATTAATCCGTACCTTCTCTATATGTTGGGCAACTTCCAAGGCAATCTTCATCCCATTGTGATGTACGTCAGCGATTATCGGTACATCTTGGTATGTTTTGATTAACTTTTGTTTAATATCAGCTAGCGCTTTAGCATGAGCCATACTAGGGACGGTAACGCGCACGATTTCACAGCCAATTTCATGCAGGCGACGAATTGCTGCCACAGAACCATCTATATCTAAGGTATCTTCGTTAATCATTGACTGCACGACAACTGGGTAGCCACCTCCAATGGTGACATTGCCAACTTTTACAGGACGGGTTTTGCGCCGTTTGATCGTGGTGTCAAAGGTTGGTTGACTGTTGAGTGTGTTGGAATCTGTAAGTATTGGCAGAGTTTGCATAACTTAATAGAAGGGATTTTTGTAGCGGGAATATCAAATTTCAAAAGACTCTGCTTCTCAGATTGCCACAGGAGGGGCAAATTTGGTCATAAAGTTGGAGAAAAAAGCTAGAAATTGATGGCGAACTGCAACTGCTTGCATTTTTGCCTCAACATAATCAACAATATTAATCAGTTATGACAATCGAAATTCGTGAAAATTCTTAACTCTCAACGAGCGGTTGTAGATCTCAAAAAACTACAGGATTATTGTTTAAGTCCTAAACATTCACAGGGAAAGCATAAAGCACATGTTTTTGAGTCTGCTCTAAATCTGACTGCTGAAGATTCTGAAGAATTAAAAAATATTTTGCTTGTTGCTGTCCAAACCTATGACGCTACGCCTACTAAACAAAATGAATATGGTCAGTCTTACATAATAGACTTTACAATTACTAAAGCAGATAAACAAGCAGTAGTTCGCAGTGCTTGGATTATACGTCATGAAGAAGACTTTCCTAGACTTACAACTTGCTATGTTCTTTAGAAAGGTAACGGAACTATGAATAATGAGATGAAAATGCTTGATGTTGTAGCTTTAATAAAGGATGTACCTGAAGAAGGTGTATATCGAGGTCAAGTAGGTACTGTAGTGGAATTGTTAGCACCGAATGTTTTTGAGGTGGAATTTAGTGATAACTCAGGACGTACCTACGCAATGCTAACTCTAAAAGCTGAACATTTGATGGTTTTACATTATGAACCCATCAAAGTTGCATAGTATTACAACGAGAGATTGCTAGCTTTTTAAAACCTTGCTGGGTAAAATTTCCGATTGAATCATGAACACCTCAATATCAACCCAACTACCAATTCCCCCTCACTTTAACCCCCAAAAAGTTGGTGAAGTCTGGCGAGTCCCCTACCAACAACGTGCGGAAGAAGCAAGAGATTGGGCAAAAAAACATAATATCCAACCAATTTATGAAGACACAACTCGAATTTGCCTACTCTTAATAGATGTACAAAATACATTTTGCCTTCCTGAGTTTGAATTATTTGTAGGTGGCAAATCTGGTAAAGGAGCTATTGATGATAATATCCGTTTGTGTGAGTTTATTTATCGCAACTTAAGTGCGATCACCACAATTGCACCTACAATGGATACTCACACAGCAATGCAAATTTTCCATCCTATTTTCTGGGTTAATCAAGCAGGAGAACATCCCATTCCCACTGCTACTAATATCACTCCAGTGGATATAGAAAAAGGAGTTTGGAAAGTCAACCCTGGAGTTGCTTACAGCCTTGGATACGAATATGAATTTCTTGAAAAACACGCCTACCACTACGTTCAACAGTTAAGCCAAGGTGGTAAATATCCACTGACAGTTTGGTCTTATCACTCCATGTTAGGTGGTATCGGTCATGCTTTAGTTTCTGCTGTAGAAGAAGCAATCTTTTTCCACTGTATTGCTCGTAACAGTCAAACTCAGTTTGAACTAAAAGGTAATAATCCTTTAACAGAAAATTATTCGGTCTTAAGCCCAGAAGTTTTAGACAGTTTTGATAAACGTCCCATTGCTCAAAAAAATACTCGTTTAGTTCAGCAATTGTTAAAATTTGATGCTGTGATTATTGCCGGACAAGCTAAAAGTCATTGTGTTGCTTGGACAATTGCGGATTTATTAACAGAAATCCAGCAGATAGATCCTAATTTAGCGAAAAAAGTTTATTTGCTAGAAGATTGTACTTCCCCTGTTGTTGTTCCTAATGTAGTAGATTATACAGAAGCCGCCGACGCAGCATTTGAACGATTTGCTGCTGCTGGTATGTATCTGATTAAATCAACTGATGCTATTTTTTAATTTGATAAGATTCCCGACAACTTCTGTGAAGTCGGGGATTTTGTTCCACCACTCAGAGGTTTTTGAGATCAAATGGCGAGTCATTCTTGAACAAGATCCAGAAACAAGCGATTGGGCTGCTTGGTGTCCAGAGCTACCTGGTTGTACTTCAGCTGGTGAAACGGAAGAACCGAATTTCCAAGAAATAAATTATTCCATCTTGTGGTACGGGCGTCTCGCCCGTCAGCAAGCGAGGGCGGGCGAGACGCCCGTACCACAAGAGATTGTTGGAGACTTTTTTATATGGAAGTCTCATAGAAAATAGAGCATAAATAATGAGAGGCAATCCAAAATCGTATTACCTTTGTAAATACCCACGTGGATCTTGAGCAGTCCAACCCAAGGAAGAACTGGAACGCACTTCAAAATGAAGGTGGGATTGGTTAATTGTAGGTGTTCCGGTTGTACCTACAGTCCCCACTAAATCTCCTTTTTTCACGGGTTGACCTGCAGAAACCTTGATGCTCTCAAGATGGGCATAGCGGCTTTGCAAACCACCACCGTGATTAATAATAACCAAATTACCATAAGTACCTTGTTCTTTGGCAAAAGCAACAGTCCCATCACCAATGGCTTGTACGGGAGTTCCTTTTTCTGCTAACAAATCTATACCACTGTGAAAAAACACTTCACCGTTGGTAGGATTCGTTTGCCAACCATAAGAGACTAACACTTTTGTAGTTTCTGGTAGTGGGTAACCGACTAATTTAATCGGAGTTAGAGGGGAATTTGGAGTATCCGTTATGACAGAACCGGGCGATCGCCTAGACGGGACAAACACAACTCTAGGATTTTTCTGACAACCATTCACTTCAAAAAGCGCATCCGGACGAATCTTATACCTTGCTGCGATTTGTCGCCAAGTTTGTCCGCGAGGGACTTCAACTACAATTCCGTTATAGGGAGGAATTTGAATTTCACTTCCAACAGTCAACTTGCTGTTTTGCAAGGCTGGATTCATGGCAATAATAGTTGTTGGGGTGAGATTGTAGCGTTGAGCTATACTTGCCAAAGTTTCACCTGCAGCCACAGGGTGACGTCTAAAGCGTTCTAATGCTGGGGTTTGGCAACCTGTCCCAGGTGTTTGTGCGGCGGAGGAGTTTGAATACGTATACACTACCCCAAAAATATTAGCGATTATTGTACTGAGAAACAGTAGACGATAAGGAAAAGTCATGTATATAAAGGAGGGACTCAATTCTAGATTTTAGACGGCAAAAGTGGATGAAAGGTTGTTGTTTGTCATTTGTCATTTGCCCACAACCATTCCCCATTCCCTATTCCCTATTCCCTATTCCCTAATCATTTATGAAATTATCCTTAAAGCAACTGACTCTTTATTTATCCCTACTATGTATTGGCGGCTGTGCAGGCTTACTAGGTAGTCTATACCTCCCGTCACAAAATCGCTTATTTCGTGAGTTAAGAAATGTAACAGTTTCTATGCCCTCAGAAACCGCAGTTTCAAATCCCGTTGGAGGGCAAGTTGGGGTTCCGAATGGTGATAACGTGAATTTTATTGCATCTGCTGTTCAAAGAACGGGACCCGCAGTGGTGCGAATTAATGCAACCCGCAAAGTAGCCAATCCCATCTCAAACGCCTTAAAAAATCCTCTCCTGCGGCGATTTTTTGGAGAGGAAGAACAACCATTCCCCAGCCAGCGAATAGAACGGGGTACGGGGTCTGGATTTATTTTGAGCAAAAACGGACGAATTCTCACAAATGCTCATGTAGTAGCAGACACAGATACCGTACAAGTGACTCTCAAGGACGGTCGAACTTATGAAGGTAAGGTGATTGGAGTTGATGGCGTGACAGATGTGGCTGTTGTCAAAATTTCAGCCAACGAGCTACCAACAGTGACATTAGGTCATTCACAAAATTTAATACCAGGGCAATGGGCGATCGCAATTGGCAATCCTCTAGGGTTAGATAATACGGTTACCATCGGCATTATTAGCGCCACAGAGCGTACCAGCGCTCAAGTTGGTGTACCTGATAAGCGAGTGAGCTTCATCCAAACTGATGCGGCGATTAACCCAGGTAATTCAGGTGGTCCTTTACTAAATGCTCAAGGAGAAGTCATCGGTGTAAATACTGCTATTCGCGCCGATGCACAAGGATTAGGTTTTGCCATTCCTATCGAAACGGCTGCCCGCATTGCGAATGAACTTTTCACCAAAGGACGCGTGCAACACCCCTTCTTGGGAATTGAAATGGTGGATTTAACTCCCACTAAACAACAGCAGCTCAATCAAGAGTACAACTTGAGCATTAAACAAAACTTTGGCGTGGCGATTAAGGGCGTTGTAGAAAACTCTCCGGCACAACGGGGGGGACTCCGTCCTGGGGATATGATTCAAAAGATCGGCGGTAAATCAGTCAAAACTGCTGCTCAATTACAGAGACAGGTAGAATCCAGTGCTGTCGGCGACACTCTAGAAATAGAAGTTAACCGTAACGGGAAGAATCAAATTCTGAAAATACAATTGGGTACTTATCCCCGTTAGCGGGACTGTTACTGGTCACTGGTCACTGGTCACTGGTCACTGACTAATGACCATTTGATAAATGATCTAACTGCATCCTCTGTTCCATTTGACGGAGGAAATACCCAGTCATCATGGCAGATGCCAAAAGTCCAGCCAGATTATCCCTGTCTGTTGTGATTTGCACGTTGAAATTTTCGGATGGTAACATCCCAACGAGCCCTTGGACGTTCTGCGAAATAATTTGTTTAATTTCAGGACTGACCGACTGGGCGACGCGTGCTAAAACTTCAGGCGGCTGATGCTGCAAATACTTGAGCAACTTATTGGGATTATCCTCTAAGCCCTCATTCAGAAGTTGGCTGGGGTGTTCCTCAGGGTAGTCATTCAAAAAGTTTGGATCAAACACCATTGGCAAATTTTTTAGCTGAGTTGCTTATTCTACTCTAAACCATACTAGAAAGGACAGCCCTCTGTCAGGAGTACTACCATTCATTCTGAGGATAGAACTCCATTAATTTCAGGTTCTGCTTGCAGTTCTAGCTCTAGTTGTCTTTGCTTTTGATCGTTAAAGAATGGTTGGGGAAGTTGCTCAATTTGAAAATACTGGTGAAATTTTGAAGTCACTTGCAAGGAGAACGATCGCGACTCGCTGTCTCGGCGTTTTTTCACAAAACCGAGTTCAACCAGTTCTTGAACTTGTTGATATGCGCCTGAACCGCGCAAATTTATCAAGTCACTTTGAAGCATTGGGCTGTTTAAGGCAATTGCCGCCAAAGTCCGCAATGCCCCTACTCCCAATTCTACTGGAATGAGAGTTTGTACTAAATCGTGAAAATCAGATCGCAGTTGCAAGCTATAACCATCTGGAGTTTCTACGATTTCTAAAGCGCTATCTCGTCTGGCATATTCGTCAATAAGATCGATTATGCCTTCCTCTACTGTAGCGCGATCGCAGGCGGCATACTCGGCAAGTTCGCTGATAGACAGGGGCTTACCTTTTAAATAGAGAATTGCTTCTATTTTCGTCGCTGCATTCATTAGTCATCTACAAATGACAAAGGACAAAGGACAAATGACAAATGACAAACAACAAGTGTTTGGGAAACTACCATAATATCTAGCACAAGTCAAGACTTTTTCACTAAACCCGAAGTATCGTGTCCAAATTATTGTTATAACCTACTTCATCTCTCAATCAGCCTAGTTTTAAGAATGAATTCCGCAATTGCCAAATCCTGTGGGGTTGTCAGTTTCAAATTGGTTTCTTCTCCTTGGACGATCCGTACTTCAATGCCACATCTCTCAAACAATGCGGCATCGTCAGTGACTTCCCAACCCTGACGCACACCTTCAGCATGACACTGTTTTAATAAACTAACATCAAAACCTTGGGGAGTTTGTGCTGCCCACAGTTGCTCTCGGTTAGGAGTGCTTTGGATTATACCATTCGTTGCGACCACCTTAATGGTATCCTTAACTGGTATAGCAGCAATCAAACCAGGGCAATGGCGAATAGCTTCAGCACACCTATTAAGTAAGTCTGGTGTCACAAGACATCTAGCTCCATCATGAATCAAAACTTGTTTTGCAGATCTTGGTAACGCCAGCAACCCATTGTGAACCGATTCTTGACGGGTAGAACCTCCTTGAATCAGTTCCACAGGCTTAGTGAGATCTAAACTGGCAATAATCCTTTTAAAGTCTTGCCAATCATTGGGCTGGGAGATAATTCCCATCCATTCAATTTGATTTGCAGCCTCAGCCGCTAGGAGAGTCCAAGCAATGATAGGACGCGACTGTACCATCAGAAGGAGTTTATTACGGTTACTCCCCATTCTTTTTCCCGAACCCGCAGATGGAATTAGTAAATGCACAAGATTCCTCAATTTTAATATGGGCATGGGGCATGGGGCATGGGACATTTTACAAGCTATTCAATACGCAATTGCCCATTGCCCATTGCCCATTGCCCATTGCCCAATTCCCAATCTTTCATCCCTATATTCCCCTAAAATAAGGAGCGAATGAGCGTCAAAATATATTATGCGAATAGTAGCCCTTGTCCCTGGCGGAATTGGCGATCAACTTCTTTTCTTTCCGACTTTAGACGATCTAAAGCGGAATTTACCGAAAGCTAAAATAGATGTCGTCGTGGAACCTCGGTCAAAGACTGCTTACCGAGTCAGTAAGTCAGTTAATGATGTACTGGCTTTTGATTTCAAAGATCGTAACAGTCTGGCAGATTGGGGTAACTTGGTTGGCACGATTCGCGATCGCGAATACGATGTAGCTATTGCTCTTGGGCAAAGCTGGTTAGTTGGTCTTTTGCTCTGGTTGACTGGAATTCCAACCCGTGTTGGTTATCGTGGCAAAGGCTCTGCTTTTCTCACCAATCCAGTGGCTCTGAACACAGGGCAGTATGCCGCTTGTGTGTACCACGATTTGTTACAAGTTTTAAACATTAAATCTCCATGCCCGGAATTGTCAGTCAATGTCCCAAAACAAGATATTGATTGGGCTAATGCAGAACAACAACGGCTCGGAGTCAAGGAAACTGGCTACGTTTTAATTCACGGGGGTGCAAGCGAATTATCCCAAGTCAAAGGTTTTGATAAAATCTACCCTGTTAAAAACTGGCAGCAAATTATTCAAGATTTCCAGCAAAAACAACCCAATATGCCCGTGGTTGTTATCCGAGAACCGGAAGATGAACAGTTTGTACGCAGTCTTAAACAGTCCGCGCCTGACATTAAAGTCAGTTCACCCGATGACATCGGCAAGCTAGCAGCTATGATTGCCGGGTCAAATTTAATGCTGTGTACTGATAGTGTGCCAATGCATTTGAGTGTGGCTGTTCAGACTTATACTGTTGCTCTATTTGGTTCAACAGATCCTTCTAAGCTACTGCCTCAGAGCGAAAAATTCCTTGCCATAAAATCTCCGACTGGGAAAATGGAGGATATTTCACCCAAGGTTGTCTTAGAGAAAATTTGGGGCGGTTGAAACTCAGCTACCCATTCGCGCAGGAAAGGACTTTGTCTTATATCGCTGCGACTTAAATCGCCTAGTATTTTTGCTATCTCAAATCCGCTCTAACTAAAGGCGGATTTTATTGTCTTATCTAACAAAATGGTACGAAACCTGTATATATTAAGCTTTTGGAGAAAAAAATTTTTGCTGAAAGCTGGCTTAAGCTAAAAATTTTCGATAAATTTATGTAGAGTAGCTATTAATATATGTAATCTAGAAAACATTTATCCCGGCTTCTCCAAATGAGTATTAGCTGTAAATTTTGCTGCACCCTATTTTACAGCTTAATAACTGATGGCAACTCTGAGTCATCAATCAACAGTCTAATAACTGCTCAAACACGATCGATATAATAGGAAATCTGAGGTTTTGTAACGAAATGAATTAATTCTGACTAAAAATTTACGTTAAAACAAAGAATACTGAATTCAGTACAGCAACATTGAGGATTCTCGGCTTCTTGGCAAACACTTCTTGCCATCAATTTTAAGTGCGATCTATTTATTAGATAAATTTAGTGCGCTACATTTGTGTGTTCCTAAACTTCCCTCTTGCTGTCGGACTGGTGCATCGCAACAGAATGTGACGAAAATATTCAAAGGAAAAACAAATGGCGATTTGGTTACATAGCTACATCAGCAGTGGTAAGCGTTACATCCAAGTAGAGAGCCAACCATCACATATCACTGGTATTTTTAGAAGACTCATACATTTAGAAGAAAATACCCAAGATGTAAAAAATGTATGTTTCGAGTGTGAGGAGGATGGCACAACAACTTTCTATCAAGCCGCTAAAGCTAATTTTTCTCAATCGGGACTTTGGACTTATCTTGTCTATCAATGTTTGGAAGGTGAAGAAAAAGTCATTCTAGATTCCTCTATTAGTACAAGTGCAATCCCTCTGTTACAACTCTTGACAGGACAAAAACTGGTTCAAGAAACTATTGATATTGACGAGTATCTCAAATATCAGTCCCTTCAAGACGATTATTTGGAGGTACAATTACCTAAAAAGTGGAAGACTCGCGAAGGCAAAGCGATCGCCGATCTTCTCTTAGAAGAGCAGAAGGCTTTCAAGTTATCATCAGTTTTTGCAGAACATACAGGTACGGAATACATGAAAGCCGTTTTAAATGGTTTTATTGAAGCCGCAAAAAAAATCTTAGCACGAGGTGGTACTCTCCGAGATTTTGAATTGGCTCAATACGAGGTATTAAAAAGGATAAAAATCGATGATATGGCAAACTTAATTCTAGAGTCTAACGATTATCGTATTTGGCCATCAGCATTACCCAGTCAATCTAAAGCTGTTGAATATGCTTTTCATAAAGCACTGACTTTAATTGTTAGTTGTTAGTATTTAGCGGTTAGTGGTTAGTGGTTAGTAACCAGTGGTCACTGGTTACTGGTCACTGCTCACTGATTAACCACTAACCAATTCAAATAAAGTATCGTCTAGCTCATAACCTAGGAGTTGAGCCATAGACTGTAAACGAGCTTTACTGGGAATACCTTGTTGTTTCAGCCAATCAGTTAGAAAAAACAGTTTGTGCATGAGAAAAATTTCTAATGCTTCAGGATTATATTGAATACCTTCTCTCCTACTAAATTGATGCGGTACGAGCATGGCAGTATAACGCACTAATTCTCCGGCTTTCCAGTCTAGTAAAAAAGGTAACCAAGGATAGCGAGTATCCAATCGGATAAACCACAAACGAATTTCTGGAACTTCAGACAGTTCTCTTGGATCGCCTTGTTCTAGTGGATAGTTAATATCAAAGCACAACTGCTGTTGTTGAGATGCGATCGCTCCCTCTTGCACTAGTTTCTCAATAACTGATATGGCGGAGGAGAGATTTAAGGAATTGATGTGCTCGGTATGGAGTGCAATAGTGATTGTCATAATTCAGTGACCAGTGACCAGTGACGAGTGACCAGTAATTGGTTAAGTTTGCTTCAACCTTTATACTTTACACTTCATCCTTCTTAATAAGTTATAATTTGAATGCCCCCCGGGGGGATAAATGTTGTGGTATCTTAAGTAAGATAAAGATAAGTAACAATTATTAAAAACATTGATTAATAATACTTTGTCATCCTACTCTGTTTCTACTGCTTCAGTTCAAGCCGTCCAGCAAAATACAACTGCTGATATTCCGTTGTTGTGGAAAGTTGTTGCTCAACCAGCACCCTTAGTCTTTGTGGCAGCCGTATTCTTAGTGTCTGTGCCAGTTTTTATCGAAGCCCCATTGGTGCGAATGCTACCTGGGCTGAGCTTAGCTTTAACAGGCGGTTGGGTTTGGCTGAGTCTTAAATTAATGTCACGTCCCTCAACATATATATGGGGCGATCTGTTGTTAGGGTTTAGTTGGAGTTGGCTAGCAGGCTCAATCTACTGGGGTTGGCTGCGTTGGGAACCCCTTTGGCATTTGCCTGTAGAGTCTATTGGTTTACCTTTCGCCCTATGGTGTCTGAGCCGGAATTGGGGGAAAATAGGGAATTTTTTTTACTTAGGCTCTCTATTCGGTACGGTCTTAACAGATATATACTTTTATTTAGTAGACTTAATACCTTTTTGGCGGCAAATTATGCAGGTAGAACCTGCGGATGTGTCGCCAATTTTGCAAAGTGCTCTAGCCCAGGTAAAAACTCCTTGGGGACAAGTATGGGCGATCTCTCTTGCCTTAGTGCTACTGACAGTTGGTATTTTACCTTTACCTCAACGGCAGAGGCATTGGTATGCTTTTAGTGGAGCCGTGTTAAGTACTATCTTGGTAGATTGCTTGTTTTTGGTTGCGGCTGTTCTTGCATGACCAGTGACCAGTGACCAGTGACCAGTGACCAGTGACCAGTGACCAGTGACCAGTGACCAGTGACCAGTGACAACTTTGCCTAAAATAAGGAATTTTTGGGAAAACTACAGTCAAAGCTAGTAACCGCAAGTATTGTGGATGTTAATGAGCTGTATATTAGTTTCTGATAGTGCTGTGTTGATTAAGCCATTGGCTATCGGTTTTTGTCCTTAGTCCTTTGCTCTCTCATCTGAGGTAAATAGCTCTTGACAAATAACCAATAGATTGCTAATAGCTTAAAGCTTTGATGTAATTGGATGGAAAGAGGTAAAAAAATCGTGAAAGGATTGGTGCGTTTATTAACTGTTTTTAGCTTGTTACTAGGATGTTGGGGATGGTTGGGAATGCCACAAGTAGCCCAAGCCGCTAGTTTTAACAGTCTTGCTTTTCATTCCGCGCCAGTTTTGGCAGTTGAGGGAACTCAAGGTTTACGCAATCGCGCAGACGCAAAGCTGGCAGACGTGTATGGAAAAAAAATCGATCTGAACAATACCAACGTGCGAGCTTTCCAAAAGTATCCGGGATTATATCCTACCCTTGCAAGGAAAATTATCAAAAATGCTCCTTATCAAAAGGTAGAGGATATTTTGAGCATTGACGGATTGAGCGATCGCCAAAAACAAATCCTGCAGGCTAACTTGGATAACTTCACTGTGACTGACGCTGAGGCTGCATACACAGAGGGAGATGACCGCTTTAACAACGGTATCTATAGATAAAAAATAGGGATTGGGGAACTCGGTGCCTTTTCTGGGGATCGGGGGCAATGGGGAATGGAGATTAGGAAGTAGGGTCAGAATTTTAGTATGTGGCAAACTAATGTTCATCAGCCTTTCTTTTCCCTCTATCTCAACTCCCCGTACCCTAATTCCTCCCGGATCAGTGACCAGTGACCAGTGACCAGTGACCAGTGACCAGTGACGATCCTTATTAGTTAACTTTATTTGTGACGACCAACTTAAAAAGCGAATTTGATGTCATAGTAGTCGGTGCTGGTGCTGCTGGATTGTATACAGCACTTTGTATACCTGCCGATTTGAAAATAGGTTTGATTACTAAAGAAACACTTTCTCTGTCTGCCAGTGATTGGGCGCAAGGAGGTATTGCTGCTGCGATCGCACCCCAAGATTCTCCTTCTTTTCACGTTGAAGATACCATACGGGCAGGTGTGGGTTTGTGCGATGTAGAAGCTGTAGAATTTCTCGCTAACAAAGCCCCTAGCTGTATTGAATCTCTCATCAAATTAGGTGTTGCTTTCGATCGTCATGGCAACGAACTCGCATTAACTTTGGAAGCTGCCCATTCCCGCAATCGCGTTCTTCATTCTGCAGACACAACTGGTAGGGAAGTTATCACAACTCTGACAAACCAAGTTCTGCAACGCCAAAATATTCAGGTTATTCAACAAGCTTTGGCTTTGAATCTGTGGCTGGAACCTGAGACAAATCGGTGTCAGGGAATTAGTCTTTTTTATCAAGGTGCAGTCACATGGGTGAAAGCACCTGCTGTGGTTTTAGCCACAGGTGGTGGTGGTCAAGTTTTTGCTCAAACCACAAACCCGGCTGTGAGCACGGGAGATGGCGTGGCGATGGGATGGCGGGTTGGGGCTATTCTTCGAGATTTAGAGTTTGTCCAGTTTCATCCGACAGCCCTTACAAAACCCGGACGCTTTCTCATTAGCGAAGCTGTACGTGGTGAAGGCGCACATCTAATCGATCGCGAAGGACGGCGTTTTGCATTTGACTATCACCCATCTGGTGAACTTGCTCCCAGAGATGTTGTCAGTCGTGCAATTTTCACTCACTTGCAACGCACTTCAGCCGATTTGGCAACAGCTAGTGTGTGGTTGGATATGCGCCCGATTCCTGCTGAAAAGATTCGCTATCGTTTCCCTAATATCATCAAAGTTTGTAAACATTGGGGCATTGACGTTTTCTCAGAACCAATACCAGTTGCTCCCGCCGCTCATTATTGGATGGGTGGTATTGTCACAGATCTCATGAACCGGACAAACATTCCCGGTTTGTATGCTGTGGGAGAAACTGCAAGTACTGGAGTACATGGAGCAAATCGTCTTGCTAGTAATTCCCTGTTGGAGTGTATAGTGTTTGGAGCAGAAATGGCCCATTTGAAGGATGAAGTGAGAAAGATAAAGGATGAACTTAAAGAATCTCATTTTTTCCTTCATCCTTTATCCTTTATCCTTTCTGAAAGCGAGTGGGCTTATCAGCAAGAATATTTAGAAGAACTGCGGCAAAAAATACCGCGTTTGGTGTGGGAAAATGCTGGTATATGTCGGGAACAGTCTGGGATGGAAGCTGCGATCGCGACTGTTGAATCTTGGCAACGGGAAATTGCTACGTTGCCAATCACTCAATTCTTAAAATCTTTACAGCCGACACAATCGGCTACCTTAAATTTACCGAATGTTGAACGGCAAATACGATTGTGGGCAGAAACAGACAATCTGCTTGATGTTGCTTATCTAATTCTTAAAAGTGCTGCCTTCAGAACTGAAAGTCGGGGAGGACATTACCGTCGCGATTATCCTCACTCAGATCCAAATTGGCAGGTACACACGCTTGTACAACATACTAAATGGTGGAAATCTTCTATCTAGTTCCGCTACCGTGCTGACTGTCCGGACTTCCATAGTTTGGTGGTTCGTAACTGTTGTTTGATATAGCTTTGTACGCTACGTTTTCTGAAACATAAGGTTCCAAGGGGTCCTCAATAAAGGTATCTCTGACTGCTGTTTCAGAACCTTTTGTCGTAAATGTGCTAAATGCTGCTACCGTTTCGACAATTTTAGGAATTACCAAATGTGCTCCAATAAGAAGCATAATCATGCTTACGAGTTTTAAGCGAGTTCCCATAAGTCTCAGTAGATCCCTTTTTTTAATGGTCTATTGAGCCTTAATTGATACTGCCAATTAGACTCAAAGTTTATGTTTTATGAAAATTTATTCTTTTTACTTAGAGCGCCGATCTACTAATACCAAAAACCCGGTTTCTTTGAGTTGAGCCAACGAAATATAAGAATCATAAATCAAATACGATTGCTATATCAAGCTTTCTGGCAGAGAGAAACAAGGTTTTTGGACAGATGCTTATAAATAGCAGATCAATAATGAAGTATTTATCTTTTTTATGTTTCTCAATTAATTTTTAGTACTGATATACAGTTATTTACATCCTCCCAAAGGGTGAGTTTTAACTTAAAAATAGACCTACACGGGCGATCGGAGATAATTGCCTACAACACTCGTTATGAAAATTTTTCTTCCATACGCCTTATTTTCAAAGAAATTCGTAGCGGTTTTTGCCGAGGAGCTTGGCACGATACATGGCAGTGTCTGCTTGTCTAATCAGTGTTTCACTGTCGTGGCTGTCGATTGGATATATACTGATGCCTATACTGGCAGAAATTTTGGTAATATTACCTTCCAAAACAATTGGCTCGGCAAGAGTTGCTAAAATCTTGTCGGCTACTCTGGCTGCAGCTTGGACTTTTGGAATTGCTCGTACAATGACGGTGAATTCATCCCCTCCCAAACGAGCAACAGTATCGCTACTGCGTAGGGAGTTATTTAACCGTTGGGCTATGGTAACTAAAAGACGATCGCCTATTTCATGCCCTAAAGTATCGTTGATTTGCTTAAAACCATCTAGATCGATAAAAAGTAGCCCCACTAATAAATTGTTGTCTTGCGCCCATTCCAAGGACTCCTGAAGCTGTTCGAGAAAAAACTTGCGATTTGGTAGACCGGTGAGAGGGTCATGATATGCTATGTAGCGCAAATGGTCTTCTTTAACTTTTAACTCTTGGTTGATACGTAATAATTCTGTCGCAGAACGTCGCAGTTCTTCTTCTATCAGTTTGCGTTTAGTAATGTCTCGAATCACTCCCACCAAAAAGAAATTGCCAGCTGCATCTTTGTGAAGAGAACGTTTAGTTGAAATTAGGTGGGTATTTCCACTAGCATCTGTAAATTCTTCTTCGTTTTCTTGAGGTTGCTGGTTGTGAAAGATTAACTCATCCGAGGCTCGAAAAACATTGGCTTCATGTTTGGGGAAAAAGTCATAGTCAGACTTTTCTAATAATGCATCTTTGGGATGACCAATCAATTCGCAGTACGCCTCGTTTAGAACAATCCACTGATGTTTTTCATTTTTGACGAAAATTGGATCTGGTATTGTGTTGATGACTTGATGCAAAAATTCTTTAGAACGTTTTAACTCTTCTTGACGATATGCCATCTGGTAAGTGATGGCGATCGCTGAACCACTTAAAGCGAACAACCCAGGTACTATTGGTATCCACCAACCAAATAGCAAAGCCCAATAAGCAGTGCTTGTAAGTGCGAGTCCCGAAAATAAAATACTTAAGAATCTAACGCTTGTACCTCGCATTCGCCATTTAATGATGACGCCAATATAAGCGCAAGCAAAAATCCACGCATATTCTACACAGTCAGACCAAACTTTGAGTAAAGGTCTGCGATCGCGTGCTGCCGAAATTAACTCGCTGATAAAATAAGCTTGTAGTTCAACACCTGCTACAGGCTTTGCCGTACCTATCAAACGGCTAGAGTAGGGGATTAAAGCAAAATCTTGGACACTGGGTGCTGTTGAACCAATCAGTACAATGCGGTCTTTAAACAAGCTTTCTGACACGCTCTTGGTTAAGACATCACGCATTGACACTGTACGGAAATGACAATCATCTTCTTTAGAATTGCTGCATCCGGCTTTGGGAAAGTTTGATATAATTTGATAGCCACCATCATCTGCTCCTACGTAGCCACCATCGTTAGATTGAAAACGGTTAAGCATGGCATCGCCCAATTGTAAAGAATTAGGGTTGTTTTCTGCTTTTTTGGGAGTAATACCTTCGTGCTTTAAATAAAGAAAAGCAAGTTTTAAGGAAAAGCTTTCGCGTGGCTCATTATTAACGTGCCAGTATAAAATATTTCGCCGCACTTTGCCATCGGCATCGTACACAATATTGTTAAAACCCACTTGGTCAAGCTGACGGAGTGATGGTGAGGGTGCAACACTGGTATTTTTGTTGTTATTTGACAAGAGTTCAATACCAACTATATTTGGTACTGATTTCAACGTATCAACTAATTCTGGATGACCCGGTTCTACACCAAGATCTCGGTAGATATCCAAGCCAATAGCCCGAGGTTGGTGGTGTTGTATTTTTTGTATGAGTTGGGCAATATCGCCATCTGGAATGGGCCACGAACCTGTATGTCGTAAAGAAGCTTCATCAATTGCTACAATAGTAATGCGTTCTTCTAGTGATTCCTGCGGACGCATCTGAAAAAAATAGTCCAATGCAGTCCACTCTGAGGATTGCATGAATCCAAGGGAGCGTAACAATAAAATACATATTGTCACGCTAATAGCCGTCAGTGATTCTTTGCCTATTACCCTATACAATCCTTGTTGCACCGCTAACAAAGACCTGAGTAGATGCTTGCTAACCTGCTTATTCATTACTATCACCTACTTCCGCAAGGAGGCTCCCACTGTAACGGGACTCCGTGAGCGTGGTGAGAGGAATTGCGGGTTAAAAACGAAACGTCTCCCGACCTATGTTAATCGGAAATTAACGCGGGAGTGGAGACAGTTGAGTTTTTAACAATATCCACCAAACACAACACGACAGATTATAGTCTATAATGTTAGTCATATGTGAGAAGGTCGAACTCATGGAACAAGTACTGACAATAGTTTGCAAACTCAACCCTACACCTAAACAGGTGGAAGAAATTGAATTGGTTCTTAAGGCTTTCGCTGATGCGTGTAACTACGCCAATCGTGCCGTTAAGCCACAAATAACTAACAAAACCACTATTCAAAATACGGTATACAACGAGATTCGCTCTCTGTTTGGGTTGAGTGCAAATTTAGCAGTTCGTGCTTGTGCCAGAGTCGGAGCTAATCGCAAGACGGCTAAACAGAAAGGGAAACCTGTTAAAGCATTCAAGCCGACATCGGCTGATTACGATGCCCGAATCTTTGCTTTTAGAGAGAAAGATTTGACGGTTAGCTTAACTTTGCTAAATGGTAGTTTCCTACATCAAAATTGATGTAGGAAACTACCAACGGGGCAAGCTAAAAGGCAAAAAACCTACTTCTGCTCAATTGTGTAAGCATCATGATGGTAACTACTACATCCACATTCAAATTAAAGACGAACCTCCTACGCCAATTCAATCTGATAACGTTATTGGTGTTGATTTTGGACGCCGTGATATTGCGGTAACTAGCAATGGCGATCAATGGGATGGTCAACAAATTAATCGGGTGAGAGATAAGTTTTCCAGAGTCAGGGCATCTCTCCAAAAGAAAGCCTCGAAAGGCACAAGGTCTACTCGTCGTAGGACGAGACAGATTTTGAAACGGTTGTCGGGGAAAGAGAAACGCTATCAACAATGGCTGAACCACAACATTAGTAAGCAAATTATTCAGAACGCAACTGAAACGAGTGCAGCAGTAGCGATTGAAGACTTAACTGGTATTCGAGAAAGAACAAATCAGCAACCTAGAAATAAAACCGAAAGACGCCGTAGCAACTCTTGGAGTTTTTATCAGTTGCGTTCTTTCTTGGAGTACAAAGGTATTCAGGCAGGGGTAGAGGTAATTGCCGTACCTCCTGCTTATACAAGCCTTACTTGCCACTGCTGTTTGCAGATCGGAATGCGTTCTGACAAACGCTTCAAATGCACCAATGACGCTTGTTCTTGGAGTGGGGATGCTGATGCGAATGCTGCCAAAAATATTGCTGCTATTGGGGCTGTTTTTGTAAACCCGCCCAGAGGCTCGAATGGTCTATGCTGCTCGCTCAATGTAGATTCTTCAGGGCTACTAAAAGCCCACACTGTAACGCAAGTTCAGCGTGGGTAGTTTACTAATGAATTATAAATTATGAATTATGAATAAATCGATTGTTCGTTCTTTCTGGAAAATGGGTAGAAGCCCCAAATTGAGTCAGAAAAACCAAGGCTAAACATCCTTGTTACAAACTTCTAGATAAATTTGTGGGGTTTACTTCATAATTCATCATTCATAATCCATAACTTACCGTTTTGGCTACTTCTGAAAAGCCTGGGGAAAGTTTTTAAAATTTCGAGGCCCTTGGTATCCAGAAATTTGAGCTAATTTTTCTAATGACTGTACGTTGGGATAAAGCTTTCCATTGATTTGCCAAGTAGGATAACCTTGAATCCCAGCAGCTTTACACAAATCCGGACTGGGATTGCTTTTGCCTTGGGGATCGCATTCTATGGCGTTAATTTCCTTGTACGCCTCTTTACCAAAGAGTTGCTTCTGTTCGTGACAGTGGGGACACCACCAAGCCACGTATTCCTTAGCTCCACTTTTGGTCAGGTGACGTGCTAACTGAATTTCTGCTTCACCAGAAGTCGTGGTGACATCCCAACCAACACCAGGTTTGGGTTGACCTGTTGGTGATAACATGGGAGTATTTGAATTAGCGTTGGCTACAGGGTTATTGGCATTAGAGTAAACACCTAAGGTTCCAATTAAAGTCACCATACCAACAACAATGGCAGTGAAGAAAATTTGCCCAATGTCCTCCCAGTTACGACCAATGATAGTCAGTACTAACATACTGACAGAAAACAATGCTGAACCGAGGCAGTAAATACAAGTTGCTTGGATTTTGAAAAACAGCAGGTACATTAAGTAACCACTGAAAACAGACATTGCGATCGCACCTGCTAATAATAGCAACCAAGTTGTATTTTCTAGCTTGGTGCGGATATCTTTCTTCTGTACTGGGTCAAACGCCAGTGGTGCTAAGGCACAAGTTGCCATACCAGCATAAGCAATAAAACCAAACAAAGCTAGAGGTAGACCAAAAACTGTAGCATACTCACTTGAAAGGACTAAGTCACAGCTTTTGGTGGGACAGGCAGTAGTTCCTTGTGTAAATTTTACGACAGTTAAATAAGCTGTTGTTATTGCACCAAGAATTGCGATCGCTCCTATCAGTACACGCGACCATCTGTGAATCCAGGGAGTAGAACGGCGGCGATTCATAACAATGTTAATGGTTAGTGGTTGGTGGTTAGTGGTTAGTAGTTAATAGAGCCACTAACCACTAACTACTAACCACTAACGAATGACTGAGGAAATAGATTTAGAATCTCCTTTAGAGTTCCAGCCTTTACGTGCGGCTTCCACAAACTGACTCACCCGATTTGGGTCTATTGGTTGTTCGCGGCGACCGTGGCGTTTGAGAGAACTGGAAACAATGACACCATCTGCTGCCTGTAACAGTGTAGCAATATTTTCCCAAGAAGCTCCACTACCTATGAATACGGGCGTTCCATTGGCAGCTGCACTGGCTAATTCTAAATCTTCTAAGTTGGTCGGGCTACCTGTAGACCAACCGGACAAAATAACAGCATCTGCCAAACCACGTTCAATAGTATCCTCGACAGCAGTGGTGAGATTCACTGAACTCAACGGACGGGCGTGTTTGACTAGCACATCGGCGAAAATTTTGACATCGCTACCCAACTCTCGCCGATAACGTAGAAGTTGGTAAGCGTCTCCCTCAATGATGCCTTGGTCGGTTGCCATTACGCCTGTCAGTACGTTCACGCGGATAAACTGCGCTTTCACACAAGTAGCGATCGCCATTGCACTTCTGCCGTCATTCCGCAAAACATTAATGCCCACAGGTACGGTTACCAAACTTTGTATTCGCTGCGTTACCACAGTCATGGCACTCACAACAGCTGGATCGACCTGATGTTTGGTAAACGGGGCATCAAAAAAGTTTTCCACTATGATACCGTCAACTCCTCCACTTGCTAGAGCGGTTGCTTCTTGTTCAGCACGATCGATCGCGGCTTTGAGGCTACCTCCCCAACGAGGTGAAGTAGGTAATGGTAGTAGGTGAACTACGCCAATAATCGGTGTTCGGGTTTTAAATAGCTGATATAAGTCCACGTTCTTAACCTTAATCAGTGACCAGTGACCAGTGACCAGTAACCAGTTGAGTGTTAACTGGTCATTGAAACTAATCATTAGCTATTATTATCTGACCATTAATCGTTGAATATTAACTACTCACGAATTCACTAAATTCCCTTTTCCCCATTCACTGGTCACTGGTCACTGGTCACTGGTCACTGGTTACCCCTACTCCCTTAAAAAAAAATAATATTTCTTCTGCCGTAAGATGGAACTTAACGTTAAACATTCTCTAAGATATGTTAAGATAATAGCTGTATACAGAGGAGTTTGCCACTCATCAAAGGCGAGGTAGCTTCCCGTAGGGAAGAGTGTTTGCTTGTCAAAATTGCAGGCTTAACCTTAACACATGAGGTCGCATTACCGCTATAATGGCGTAGTTACGCGCTGTTTTTCCTTGGGTAGCGACTTCTCGAAACACGCCACACACATTTGATGGCGGCGAGATCGAGCAACTCAATTGTCGTTCTCACCAATATCATCTAGAGGGCGGCTCCCCAACAGGTAAACTAACTATAGGCGCGTTGCGGTAATGTAAAATACTAGAGGGCATTTGTTAAGAAAGATTGAGCGATAGTGTCAAAATTTTCTAAAGACTGTTTATTTTTCTCCGGAAAACAGTTTGTTGAAGATATCATAGCATGAACTCCAAATTTTAAGGTCACTGCTGCTGTTAGGCAGGTATGACTAAAGGAGTTGCTGTGTGTCATGACTGGATAGAAAACCAAGTTTTAGCTAGTCAGAAGCTAGCGTCTGATTGAAAACTAACGATATAGAAGGAAAACCTCAAGGCTCTTTCATGATATGGGTGACAAGCCAACAATAGCAATTTCTCACCTAGGATGCGAGAAAAATAGAATTGATACAGAGCATATGCTAGGGCTGCTTGTAGAAGCAGGTTACAGCGTAGATACTAATGAAGAGTTAGCAGAATACGTTATAGTTAATACGTGTAGTTTTATTGAAGCAGCACGAGAAGAATCTGTCAGAACTCTAGTAGAATTGGCAGAAGCAGAGAAAAAAATCGTTATCACAGGCTGTATGGCGCAGCACTTCCAAGAACAGTTATTGGAAGAGTTGCCAGAAGCCGTAGCAGTGGTGGGAACGGGAGATTATCATAAGATAGTCGATGTGATTCAGAAAGTAGAACAAGGTCATCGGGTTAAGTTCGTTAGCGAACAACCGACCTACATTGCTGATGAAACAACACCCCGTTACCGTACCACAACGGAGGGCGTAGCTTATCTACGGGTTGCGGAAGGGTGTGATTATCGCTGCGCGTTTTGCATTATTCCTCATCTGCGCGGAAACCAACGTTCTCGTTCGATAGAATCAGTCGTTACCGAGGCTCAGCAATTAGCTAGTCAAGGGGTAAAGGAAATCATTCTGATTTCCCAAATTACCACCAATTACGGTACAGATATTTATGGCAAGCCGAAGTTAGCTGAACTGCTTCGTGCTTTGGGGAAGGTTGATGTTCCGTGGATACGCATGCACTATGCTTATCCCACTGGTCTCACTCCCGATGTGATAGCGGTAATTAAACAAAACAATAATGTCTTACCCTACCTGGATTTACCTTTACAACACTCCCATCCAGAAATTCTTCGTGCCATGAATCGTCCTTGGCAAGGAAGAGTAAATGATGCGATTATTGAACGTATCAAGGATGAACTACCGGAAGCTGTGCTGCGAACAACGTTTATCGTTGGGTTTCCAGGTGAAAGTGATGAGCATTTTGAGCATCTGTTGCAATTCGTTAAACGCCATGAATTCGATCATGTAGGTGTCTTTACTTTTTCGCCAGAAGAAGGAACACCCGCCTACAACTTACCAAATCAGATCTCTCAAGAAATCATGGATGAGCGGCGAAACGCGGTGATGGAACTTCAACAGCCAATTTCTCTCAAGAAAAATCAGCAAGAAATTGGCAAAGTTGTGGACGTTCTGATTGAGCAAGAACATCCTGAAACAGGAGAATTAGCGGGTCGTTCTGGTAGATTTGCGCCGGAAGTAGATGGGCAGGTGTTTGTTAAAGGAAATGCCCGGTTAGGAGCGATCGTACCAGTGACTATCCAAAACGCTGATGCTTATGACCTTTACGGTCAAATTGCCAATAGTTAGTTGTTAGTCGTTAGTAGTTGGTTATTTTTCTACTAACCATTAACCACTAACCACTAACCACTAACCACTAACCACTAACCAATTTAATAGGAGAATTAATGGAATTTACGTTTCTAGATTTAGGACTTTCCACTGAACGCATTGAGCAGTTAGAAAAATTGGGTTTTAGCGCACCAACTAACATTCAATCACAAGCAATTCCACATCTTTTGTCAGGTCGTGATGTTGTCGGTCAATCCCAAACAGGTACGGGAAAAACGGCTGCATTTTCACTACCGATTATAGAAAAGATTGATATCAGTCAAAAAGCGGTGCAGGCGCTGATTTTAACACCAACTCGTGAATTGGCAATTCAAGTTCACGATGCTGTTAGTGAATTCATTGGCAACCAAGGACTGAAAACTCTAGCTATCTATGGTGGTCAATCAATTGACCGTCAAATTTTACAACTCAAGCGTGGTGTTCATATTGTTGTGGGTACCCCAGGTCGAGTGATAGATTTGCTGGAAAGAGGCTGTCTGAAACTGGATCGAGTCAAGTGGATGGTGTTGGATGAAGCCGATGAAATGTTGAGCATGGGCTTTATTGATGATGTTGAGAAAATTCTGTCGCAAGCTCCAGAAGAACGTCAAACAGCTTTGTTCTCAGCAACAATGCCCCCATCAATCCGTCAGTTGGTGAATAGATTTTTGAATTCCCCAGTGACAATTACTGTTGAGCAACCAAAAGCGGCTCCTAATAAAATTAATCAGGTGGCTTATATAGTCCCCCGTCACTGGACAAAAGCAAAAGCTTTACAGCCCATTCTGGAAATGGAAGATCCAGAAACAGCTTTGATCTTTGTCCGCACCAGACGCACTGCAGCTGAACTGACTAGCCAGCTTCAGTCAGCAGGTCACAGCGTGGATGAATATCATGGCGACTTGTCACAGCAGGCGCGGGAACGGTTGTTAATTAGATTCCGCAATCGCCAAGTACGTTGGGTTGTAGCAACAGATATTGCAGCACGGGGTTTGGACGTTGACCAGTTGTCTCACGTGATCAACTTCGACTTACCCGACAGCGTAGAAACCTACGTCCATAGAATTGGTCGTACAGGACGTGCAGGGAAAGAAGGAACAGCGATTACTTTAGTACAGCCTTTTGAACGTCGCAAGCAGCAACTTTTTGAACGTCATATTAAGCAAAATTGGCAAATTCTGTCGATTCCAACACGGGCGCAAATTGAGGCAAAACAGTTAGACAAACTGCAAGTTCAAGTGCGGGAAGCATTAGCAGGCGAGCGCCTAGCGTCATTCTTGCCAATTGTCAACGAGTTGAGCGAAAAATACGATCCTCAAGCGATCGCAGCTGCAGCGTTGCAAATCACCTACGACCAAACACGTCCTGCTTGGTTGCAAACAGAAGACATTCCAGAAGAAGAGATTGCATCACCAACTCCCAAACCCAGACTGCGGTCAAACCGTCGTGGCGAAGGTGGTGGCGATCGCGATCGGCATCGTTCTTCCTGGACAGCAGAAGCTGGTAACCAAGAAGGAGACAAACGGACTCCCAAACCCAAACTGCGGACAGGTGGTGGGGGGCGTCGCGAGTCTTCCAATCGTGAAGCCTCAGGACTGCCAAAGAAATTAGGTTCTAGTGCAGCTACCAAAGAATCAGCTTCATAAATTGTTAGTGGTTAGTGGTTAGTGGTTGGTAGAAGAACTAACAACTAACAACTAACAACTAACAACTAACAAAGTCAGCAATTTCAGCCCAAACGTCAGAGCCTTGTGTTTGTTGGGCTGCTTTTGCATTGGTAATAAAGACTTCCAAATAAAAAATTGGCCACAATGTCTTGTGGTGCGGGCATCTTGCCTGCTATAAATCTAGGGCATCTTGCCTGCTATAAATCTAGGGCATCTTGCCTGCTATAAATCTAGGGCGGGCGAGGACGCCCACCCCACAAGAGCAAGATTTTTTGCTAAGTCAAAAATAAACAATAATTAGGTTTGTACAGCAAAGTCCTTTGGATCGATTCCCCAATTGAGCGAACAAATTGCATCTCTTGCTGATGGTGGTAGACGCATAACGTGAATAAATCCCGTACTTGGGCAAGTCGTCTTTCTTAGTCGAAAAACTGACTTAACCTCAACATTATTATCAATTCTTAATAATCAGTTTTTTCCTCATAGAATGAGCTACTACACAAACAAAGTCTGTCGGCGCGGACTAAATGGGTGGGATGTATATTTTGCTGTCTGTCTATAAAAAATGCAATGTATGTTGTTTTCTCTCGTAGTACTAATATACTATGAGAAAAGGTAAAAAAATAAAAATTGGGAATTTTCAAACCCGTGTAGGTGCAAATTTTATTTACGGAAAGTCCACTCTCAATTCTAGGGTAACTTATGAGGCAAGTCGTTAAGCAAGTCAAACAGCGATGCAAGCTCGATTTACATCATGCTGATATTGAATATCAGATGTGGAGGTTAGATAAGTCAGAGTATGAAAAATTAAGAGAAAATAGCCTCCCAATAACAGATGATTTTCGCTTTTATCTAGAGCTTTATCTTAGCGATCGCCAGCGAGAAGACAGACTGAATTTAGCAGAAATATTTGTCATTTTAGAGTGGATTTTTGGAGAGAGTAGTAACTTATTTGATGATTGGAAAGGGTCTTTCTGTTTTCCTGTATTACTGGTAGTTAAAAAAGAGATAGGAAGCCTATATTACTTAATGAGCATTTACGACCATAGAGGTTCTGTCTATTTTAGTCTTTATAGAATTCTAGAAAATAGTATATATGGATATGAGACTCAAAGATTGCGAGAGCCGTTTGAATTTGAATTTTCTCGACAAGAAATTAATTGTTTCTTAAGTTATTTTTATGATTATCTTGCAGGATACTTTCAAAGTATTAGAGATATTATTTTACCTCAAAATTTTATTAAGAAAATAGATTCTAATTTAATTATTTACGGTTATAAGAATGGAGAATACTTTGAAGATCAATATGATTCTGAAGATTCCTATCAAGAAGCTATCAGATTTTTTGAAGAAGTGGATGGAATTTTGTTGAAAAGAACAGATATTAATGCCATTTTGCAAGAGATTACTAATGAATCTAGTGAAAGATAGAGAATAATTATAGAGCAGAAGTGCGATAAGCCGGGTACGGCTTGCGCTAAGAGCGATCGCCCAAACAATTTTTTCCTCTAATTGCCTACCCTAAAGCGCCGATACAGAAATCATAAAAACCCGGTTTCTTTGTAGAGACTAGCTATGCTTAGTCTGTACGCCTACGAGATATCAAGCTTTGCAAGGGAGAGAAACTGGGTTTTTTGCCTTCTTTTTGAATACTATAGTGGCGCTCTAGAATACTACAGTACTTCAAATTTTCAGGAATATTTTAGGAATCTTATACACAGTATCAGTATAAAATGCGATCGCGACGGGACTTGATAAAGTTTCAGTACAATATTGTCTTGCTATAAATTAATAGGATAGTGGCGATGAAAATACGAAATAGTCAATTCTGGGTAGTTTTAATAGGAAGTTGTTTGGCACTTAGTTCTTCCAACTTATTAGCTAAAGAAACTTCTCAGCAAAAAGAATCAATCTTGAATAAGAGGTTACTAGCACAATTAGAAACGAACATAAATGTTAGCGAGTATTTGAAAAAAAATAAACCAAAAAGTTATAATTATCTCAAAAATAAATTAGAGGAAGCTATTGCAGATGCTAAAAGACCAAGCCAAGAAAAGGTGGTAGACAATCTTTGGAAATTGACAACAAGTCATTCTAAAATCAAGACGAGAATCAACAATAGTAAAACAGAGTTTCTTATGGTAAGTTGGAAATATGTAAAAAAACCAAACGAGAATTGGAAGCCCGGTTTAAAACCAATAGATAACCAGACTTGGTTAACAGTATCTAATCAAGTCAAAGAATTTTGCCAAACCTGTAAAGGTTTAGGTATAAATATTCCTGGAAACATCATGCTTTCGCTAAGATTGCAGCAGTATTTGGGATTAATTTTAAATAAAAACTCTAATAAAACACATTTTGTAGAAATGTGGGTCAAAGCTGAAGATTTAAGCAGACCATGTATTGACCCAGAAATCAATGATTCTAGTTGTCAAGTTTTACCTGTCCCCGTACCTAAGAGTAATTCTGTCTTACAAAAGATATATAAAAGTTCTTTTGAAGATAATGGCGAACATTATCCTTGGACAGGTTTAGGTTACACTTATGATTGGGGAAATCCTAAAAAACCTCATGTAGGGGCTAGTGAATTTCTTCTTAACCCAGACCCGGGAAAATCAGTAGAAGTAGAAGTGGTTTCTGTAACACCTACCGAAGAATATTGTAACAATCAATATTTGCAGTAGGTTGGTTTCTAAGGAATTTTCAAATTGAAAAAATAAACCTTAGAAAAGTTATGACCGTTTTAATCGCTCTCAAGGGTGAAGTCTAAACCTTTGCTTGAGAGCATTTATGTAATATGTATCTTTTTTCGACTATTGGTACTATTCCTACTCTAATAGGGACAATGTTGACATTTTTTAGTATAGGTAAATGTCTACTTTGAAGTGTCTTTGGTGGGCAGTGCCCACCTAGCCCTGTCAAGGTGGTAAAAAGCTAGATATATGCCTGACACTAGCTTGATAGCCCTGTCAAGGTGGGTCAAAAATCCGGAAAATTATGCCCAATCTTCGACATCTTACCTCCCTTGTTCTTCGTGTCTTCGTGGTTAAAAAATGTTTTTGAACCGCAAAGACGCGAAGAGCGCGAAGAGAATACTTGTTTTTCAATCATCACCTTGACAGGGCTAGCAGTGCCAACCTTACAATTCACAGCTTTTAGTTCACAAGAACGAAATTATTTAAGGTAGTTCATCCTTTGCGTACACGCCACTTTTTGTAACCAAATAAAGACATTACCAGTGTGAGTACCAACAGAGGTGTCAATGTTGAGGACTCGGGTATCCTTACTGGCGGTTGTTCGCCTACAGGTGGCGGAGTCACGGGAGGTTGTTCTGTTGGCGGTTGTTCGCCTACAGGTGGCGGAGTCACGGGAGGTTGTTCTGTTGGCGGTTGTTCGCCTACAGGTGGCGGAGTTACGGGAGGTTGTTCTGTTGGTGGTTGTTCGCCTACAGGTGGTGGAGTTACGGGAGGTTGTTCTGTTGGCGGTTGTTCGCCTACAGGTGGCGGAACTACGGCAATGGGAGGTTGTTCTGTTGGTGGTTGTTCGCCTACAGGTGGAGCCACTGGAGGTGGTACATTTTCTGTATCTGAGTCATCATCTCCACCACCACCAAAGGCAAAAGGTAAAAGAGCTAGGGGAATAGCACCAAGTACCCAGAAGGGGAACCCACCAGTACGACCACCGCCTGGAACTGCCTGCGATACAACGTCTCCTTCAACTAAAAAAGGAGGAAGTAGGCTAGCCGCTTCTCCAACTGGTAAATTTGCTGGTACGGCGGCAATAAAAGAGTCCCCTGGTAGAGCGATCCCAGCTAGTGAAGCATACTCTTCAGGAATACCAAGCGGAGGACGGTTAAACTCTGCATTACTGTGGTTGAATGGCAGTGACAGCACCTCAAGAATGTTGTTTTGGAGTTGTGCTTGATTCCCACTTCTTAATGAACGCACGCCTTGAGAAAATTGACCTGCATAAAATTGTTTAACTTCTGACGGGAGATTTAAAGCCTGGATTTGTTGTCGGACATTAGGAATTTTCGCAGCTTCTTCTAAAAGCAAACGCCCATAAGCGTATTTCAAATCAAGCAATCCATCGCGCAGGCTTTCGGAGGTTCCACTTCTCTCTGGAGACCAGTAGAAGTTTTTTGTTACCTGTCCCAAACCTTGTACGGGTGTTCGATTCACCGACTGTCCCAAAGTATATCTATATCCATCTAGAATATATGGGTCGTCGTTTGCCCAAAATGAGGACAAAGGTACTAATGAGAGATTGGGATTGTTACCGTAGTAGGAGGCAAAATTCTGAAAGTTTGCTTCCCCACCAGCTGCACGGATAACTAACTCTTGGTAGGTTGGTCCGTTGTTGGATTCTACTATTTGTTGGAGTATTGTTGCAGACTTATCACAGCCTGCACCAAAGCCCACATTACAGACGGGGACACCGCGCAGTTGAGTTAAATCCCGCCCGGACAATTGGTATTGAAGATAATTTTGCTCTAGTCCTGGCTGAATTCCATATCGCCCCACATATAACTGTGCTAATGCTTGGTGTGGTGCGCTTATTATTGCTGCTAGATAGGATGTGAACGCAATTGCGGTTTTTACGATACGGGATTTAAACAAGCTTAACCTCCATTCTCGCTTGATATGGTCTGTGGTTTTGATATGGTTTTAATAAACAAAATTCAGTGCGTAAGTGTTATGACGCAGGAGATGCAACTAAGTTCTGGGGAGCGTTGATATTTATGGTGATTCCCGTACCTTGAAGATCTCCTCCTGTTACAGGGTGGTATAAAACAAGCCCGCGACTGGGTTGGTCAAAGAGATAACCTCGTCGTGAGGGTTGTACTTTGCCTTGCTCAACTAAGGAAACGAAAGCTGATAAGTATTTTTGTATACTTTCTTGATTCTTTGTATTAGCTTTTGTATGATTCTGGATGAGCTTCATAAACAATTCAACAGTGCGATCGCCTTGTTCCTGAATCGGAGTCCCTTGGTCTAGAAAAGACGTAGCTATCAGCGCTCCATTGATTTGTTGTACTTTAAAAAGCGTGTAGTAGCGTCCTGGTTTTTGTTCGTCATTGGCATAGCAAACCCATGCTCCCTCAGCGTTTTGCACAAAACCTTGCTGTGCTAAATAGGAAAGTGGAGAATTTTTCTGCTGATTTGAAGGTGGGGGTAACAAACCCTCAACAGTGTTATACGAGCAAATCTGCTGCAACTGACTATTTGTATTTTGTTGTGGTTTTGTAGTATTTGTATCAGTTGGTTGTGTTTGAGTCGCTGGTTTTGGTGTAGTATTTGTATCAGTTGGTTGTGTTTGAGTCGCTGGTTTTGGTGTAGTATTTGTATCAGTTGGTTGTGTTTGAGTCGCTGGTTTTGGTGTAGTCTGTGCAGTGCTGACGGCAGACATAGCAGTCAACGCAGACACAGAAAAAGCACATACACTTAATAAATGAGCGATCGTATTCATAAGACTTACATTTCTATTGTGGCAAACAGACAAAGACCGATTGGTAGATGAGCCTTTCGTGAGGGAACCCATTTTCCTCTACTGATAAATTAAACCAGTGATTCGATCGAGTTTTTGTATTGACAAAAAGTAGACCAAAGTCTTAATATTTATAATCGAGGTTTGAAAGTAAACTATTTTGTTAACAAGGTTTCAGCCGCCTGTTAAATAAAATCTTTTCAGTTTTGCGCTTTTGGCTTCGCGCTAGCACAGATTTATTGTATTGATTGCTTTTTTTACACAACATTTTTTAAATTTTACCTCCCATGAGAATTAGGCTTTACCCAAAGGTAAAGTGTAGATGCACTCTGCTTTCTGCCTGCTTCATAATGGGCGGAGAGTAGGCACTTTATCTTATAGCGCGATCGCCTAATTTAGCTCGATCTAGCTTTATTTGTAACAATTTCAGCAGATAAAGTGCCTCCTACTTAAGAGCGATCGCGATCGACACTTAAGTGTGAGCTAAGTTGTACTTAACTCACCCTAGTAGAGTTACTGTTTAAAACTATACTCAACTAGTATTTGAGCCTTAGCCTTGCAGTAACTTACCGACTCTAAGAGTCTTGTTTTTATAAAAACCTTACACATTCATCATACATCAGTCCGAAGATTCATGCTATTTATTTACACGTTTGTCACATTTGATGATATTGAATCTTTACTGCTAATGGCTTAAGCCAACAGGTTTAACTTCTTGAGCAACAAAAACATCTTGTGATTGTCTTTAATCTTAGTTGAAGATCCTGGTATCGTCACTTAAATGTCGGTACAGTAGTCAGGAGACAAAAAGCCCAGTCCTCTGTTGTAAGGCTTGATATCTCCTAAGCTCAACTCAAAGAAACTGGGTTGCGTGGGATTACTGAAGGTAAGCACAAGCATCGCCTACCTTCAAATTTCAAGTCTTGCTATCTCAACAATTAAGAATGGAAGTATTGCCAGACTTTGATAAGTGTTACCAACAAGGAAAACATTGCAGCAGCAGCAGCAGCAATTGGTTGCCAGAATCTGCACTTTTGACGGAACCACCATAGGACTGAAACTTTGCGCTTGTTGCGTCGTTGGACAAATTTGCGTTTAAGGTTCATAGTATTACGATCAAAGTAGATATTGTTTTGCTTTGCAGCCTGGGTTATTCAGGCTGTTTTTGTAATGATGAGGTATTGTAGTGTATTTTTATACAACATAAATACACTACAAGATTTAATTGTGGATAAGTTAAAGCATTCGCTATGTGGTGGACTTCGTACAAAAAAGATCCTAAGTGGAGAAGCAATAGATAACTGCGACATGAAGGTTGTACTTTACCTTACTCAAGCCAAGAAACTAAGAGAGTTACACCGTGGATTGGATGGCAGAGATAACAAACCCTTTACAGCGTTGTGTGAGGCAATCTGTTGTTGTAAGTTTGTAGTATGTGTGTTTGTTAGTGGAGTTTTAGTCGCGGGTGATGGTGCTGTAGTCTGTAAAGTTATCACAGCAGGCATGGTAGCTAAGGCAGACACGAAAAGAGTACATACGCTTAATAAAGGAATTTTATTCATGAGTTACATTTCAAGTGTGGTACATAGACTAAGACCGATTGGTAGATGAGCCTTTCGTGAGGGAACCCATTTTCCTCTACTGATAAATTAAACCAGTGATTCGATCGAGTTTTTGTATTAACAAAAAGTAGATCAAAGTCTTAATATCTATAATCGAGGTTTGAAAGTTAACTATTTTGTTAACAAAATTTTAGTCGGTTGTTAAATAAAATCTTTTCAAATTTGCGCTTTGGGTTTCGTGTTAGCATAGATTTATTGTATTGATGGCTTTTTTCACACAACATTTTAAAAAATTTTACCTCCCATGAGAATTAGGCTTTACCCAAAGGTAAAGTGTAGATGCACTCTGCTTTCTGCCTGCTTCATAATGGGCGGAGAGTAGGCACTTTATCTTATAGCGCGATCGCCTGATTTAACTCGATCTAGTTTTATTTGTAATTCTTTAGGCATATTAAGTACCTCCTACTTAAGAGCGATTGCGATCAACACTTAAGTGTGAGCTAAGTTTTACTTAACTCACCTTAGTAGAGTTACTGTTTCAAACTATACTCAATTAATAGTTGAGCCTTAAACTTGCAGTAACTTACTGACTCTAAGAGTCTTGTTTTTATAAAAACCTTACACATTCGTCATACATCAGTCCTACACTCTGGGCTGTCACTGTTGGTGGTGAGACCATTCAGACACTTTGAATCACCAACCTCCGTCTCATCATCTTGTGGAAAAACCAACTCTTATCCAGACCACTACCCGTCAGATTTCTTGTTTTCTACAAGGATTACTGATCATTTTGGCTGATTTACTTAATGGTAAAAGCATTTGTTTGAATGGCTCCTGTCCATTTCAAAAAACTCTCTCTCCACCGATTGCAGTTAATAGCTCCTCATCTCACTTTTTTCTTGAACTCAGGAGCTTCCTTGTCTACTTCCTTCCTGTCTTCCAAGTCCGATCTTCCCGATTTGTAAAAAACCTACCCCTGTGAGGGGGCATGCTGTCACCGCGGCACCTGCGGGAGAGGACTGGACTTTCTAGGGTACTCATCTTCACCTCTATGGTTGCTCAGTTGTCAAGGTTCGGTTGGGATTTATCCCTTCTTTTGAACCAGGCGGTCATCCCTGAGTATTTCTGCTCATTTCGACCAACGAATCACAGCATCCGCCATGCGGTGGGGTAGTTGAATATATGTCTGTAACATTTGATGTTACGGAATCTTGGTATAGGATAGGCTAGAGTGTCTGAAAACGGTATTGGGCATTGGGAATTGGGAATTGGGTATTAGTTGTCACCTCAATCCCTCACTCCCTCACTCCCCCTTGTCCCAAACACAAATGATACTTTTGAAAGCAACTTCCTATGATTTCCCAGTCGCTCTCACTTGCCTTTCCCCCATTTCCTACTTTCAACTTAGAACAGACCCTACAAGGAGCCGAACAAATTAAGAATGCGACCTCGCAATCTGTTCAAACTGCGATCTCTTCATCCCTAAATCATTGGTTTGAGCAACACCCTATACTTTTCAAGTTGGTACAACTTCTAGAGATAGCGGCGCATCACCCAATTATTAGTATAGTTATCCTGCTTGTTGCTTTTTCTATCATTGGTAGTTTTGTAAAAGCCATTAGCCGATTTATTGAAGCAGCGAGTCTGTCACTTTTGCAACTTCCATTTAGGGGGCTTCAATTTCTTGTCAAATTGGGTCTTCAATCATTTAGCAACATTGGTGGTTCAGATGCAAAACAAGTTACAAGTATTCAGATGAGTGGTATACCATCTTTACCACCCGAAAAGGATCGAGCAATTCTTAAGGATAAGCAGCAAAGATTGGCAGACATTTCTATTCGCTTAGAGGAAATTCAAAAAGAACAGAACAAGCTTTTACAGGAAGTAGCAGAAATTTTAGGGAGCAGTGACCAGTGACCAGTGACCAGTGAAAAATCCAAAATCTAAAATCTAAAATCCAAAATCGAAAAAGTTCCTATCTTTACAAAGACTTAAGGTTAATGTGTATTTTTAACGAATAATATATAAAGTATACGTAAAGTATATTTTCATTCGCAACAGTATCACAAGGATTTGAGAAGTAGATAATCCTATTGGTCTAATGATTGAAAATGATATAAGGTAGATTTATATAATAAATGATTTTTCTAGTTGAGCTTATCAGGCAAGATTGCTTACCACATTCTTTATAAGAACGTCAAAAAGTACATAAAAATTCATACTAAGTTAAATTTTTGCTATTTTTAAAAGCATCAGGGGACTTTTAAATGATAAATCCGTCCCCCCATCAAGGTACCCATCATTTATTTGGGAATTGCTCTACCAAACTAAAACATAAATCTCATTCTTTAGCAAGATTCTAAACGGGGTTGATTGATTTGCAGTCAATCAATACTGAACCAGGAGTAAAAAATCCGCAGTTTTACTATAGACAACCACTAAGCTAACAACACTTAATTGAGTCAGAGGTAGATCGCAATGAATCCAGAAAACAAAATTTCACCAGCTTTTGAACCTTTTCTTGCTGAAATGGGAGAAGATGACAAACGGGATGCGATTGTGATCTACGAAGTGCCGCCTAGTGAAGGCTTACCACCAAGAGGGCGTCTGCGCGAACTAAAAAAGCGGTTGGTTCAGGTTCAACAACAAGCAACTATTCAGGTAGCGGCTGAAATCTTTGATGATTACCAAGAAGCCACTCTTGACAAAGGATATCACGATGAACCTCTGGCATTTTCTACCATTGGTTCCGGTGCATTGCCAGTAGCAACTGTTGAAGTGACTCCCAAAACTTTGGAGGCTTTGGTAGAACAACCTAATGTTGTTGCTATTTTACCAAATCAAAAAATTCACCTGATTCAGCCACGAAAAATTGAATACTCTGAATTATTCGCTGAGGAAAGTAAAGAAAACTTCACCTGGGGACTCAGACAACTAGATATTCCCAGGCTATGGGAGAAGACCACTGGTGAAAACATCAACGTCGCTGTTTTAGATACGGGCGTGTATGCAGCTCATCCAGCACTCCAGAAACGAGTCAAAGAATTTGTGGTGATCGACCCCCTAGGGAGGCGGATTAATGCATCTCCTGCTTTTGATTGCGGACAGCACGGGACTCATGTTTGTGGAACCATCGCAGGGGGAAAAACTGCTAGAGGTCTATCTATTGGCGTTGCACCGCAAGCTAATTTATTAGTTGCTGGCGTGCTGATTGGGGATACCACTCTGAGAACTTTATTGGAAGGTATATCTTGGGCTATTGAAAGAGGGGCTGATATTATAAATATGTCTTTGGGTCTTAGCTACTACGAACCTCTCTTCGCTGAGGTACTTGACATCCTCGTGAACCAGTATGGTATTTTACCAGTAGTAGCGATCGGCAACGAGAACCACGGTAATACTAGCTCACCTGGTAATGCATATAATGCCTTCAGTGTGGGTGCAATAGAAAAACTGCCAGACGACAGGGTTGATGTCGCTTTCTTTAGTAGCGGGGCAAGCCTTGTGTTTCCTGGAGTGGAGTCCAACAGTTTGGTAACAAAGCCAGACGTTGTTGCCCCAGGTGCTCAGGTCTACTCATGCATACCACCGACGAAAACACCAAACGGAACCTACGAGTATAACTATATGGATGGCACTTCTATGGCAACCCCACATATTGCGGGTGCGGCAGCACTGTTAATGGCGGCTAAGCCAACAGCACCTGTCACAGAAATTATGAATGCACTGAAGGAAACGGCACACCATCCAGGCGGAACCAGCCATCGTCCCGATAATCGTTGGGGATGGGGAGTGGTGCAGCCCGTGGAAGCGTTAAACGCTCTTAGTTGAGGGCAACCAGGAAAGTGCATCATGTACTCAAACAACACAACTTTAAAGAAAAATAAAATCAGTTCTGAGTTTGCCTGTCGGTTGGGCCACCTGGCCCCCCAGCAAAAGGTAAGCGTGATCGTATTTCTAAAACTGGAAAGTAATTTTGACAATCCAGCCAGCTCGCGCTTAACTAGAGCCGAACGGCGAGCCACAATGGAGAGTATTCGTAACTCAGCCACACAAGCACTAGGTTACATTAAGAAAATCATCCAAGATTTTGGCGGCAAGGAATTAGCAGAAAGACCCGACGCCTTGGGTTCAATTCCTATTGAAATATCTGCTGCAGGAGTTAAAGCTCTCGCTGCATCCGATGTTGTTAAAGCTGTTTTGGAGGAGCAAGAAATTGTTCCGGCCAATGGCATAAATAGTGTTTACATTCACAGCCGTGAATGCTAGAATAGCATTTCATGTTAGGGTTGATACTTTTGTACAAGATAGCTATTAGTTTTTATTATAGCTTTCATTGGCAAAAAAATTACAAGCGTTGGGGACACAACTTAAGAATTATTTCGTCTTTTCCTCCAGACACCCAGTTAGCAAAACGTTGAGCCAAGGGCGGTACGATCGCGAAGGGATTGCTGAAGCCAGAAAAAACGTAGAGACGTTCGTGCTCTGAGACAAGACCAACCAAGGGAAGTGCATCATGACTGAATGACACCAAACAGCGATGCCAAGTTCCTGGCAAATCCCCCAAAATTGGCAATATTTTTTTCAGCCCCTCTCGCATTGTTGCTTCGCTTTCTGCCGAATCAATATGAGCGAAGGGGTTTGTTATTGCGCGACTCATCTGACCAAATCGGAAGCTACCATCTTTGAATTGAATAGCCCCTGTGTCAAGAATGGGCGGTACAACTTCACAATCAGGTTGTGTCCAAACCCCATCATTTTTAGAAGATTCAGTCTCCAACTGAAACCGTTTGAGATTTGCGGGCATAACCAAAGTACGCAGTTGTATACTATCTACAGGTGGGGTTTCGAGCATTTCCGCGTGAGTGAAATACAACTTAATTGAAACGTTAGATGACTGAAATAATTGTCTGCTGAGACCACCCGCACAAACAACAGTGTTAGCACTATAGTACGTTTTTGTAGTGGTCTGTACTTCCGTAAACTTCAACAAATTTGGGGAGTAGGGGCGCAAGGCATTGCGCCCCTCCAAGCATAATGATTGGGGGTAAAGGTTTGTCACCTGCTCGATCTTCATTTCACCTCCAGCACGCAAAAAAGCTGTAATATAACCTTGAGTTGTTTTGTCTGGGTGAATGTGACCGTGTTTGACAGTTAAAGCACCTGCGATCGCATTTGGGTTCAATAAAGGTTCTAGTTCGCACGCTTCTTTCACGTTGAGTAATGTTGGAGAAATGGCAAAGCGAGTGTAAGACGCCGCCACCTCTTTTGGATTGATGTCAACAGGAATTGTTAAAAGTAAATCTAATTCTCGAAATTCAGTGTCAAAGTCTAATTCTTCCGGTAGGATTTGATGGCGTGCAATGCCTTCAGTACACAATTGTTTGGTAAGAGGAGTTGTACCAGACCAAAATGCAACTCCACCATAACTATATCTAGTAGCATTTTGTGGCGTCGCGTGTTGTTCTAATAACAGAACTGCATATCCCTTTTTGACAAGTTCATAAGCAAGCGCAGCACCCGCAATACCAGCACCAACAACAATCCAATCGTATGTTGGGGATTGGTGATTGGGGATTAGGGATTGGGGATTAGTCATTGATTTAAGGGACTTCCAAATAAAAAAATATACAACTTTTTCTTGTGGTGCGAGCGTCCCGCCCGCCACTAGTATAAAACGGGCGAAGACGCCCGTTCCACAAAATGGATATTTTATTTCTTGGAAAGCCCTAAGTGAGATTGCGATCGCGAGCAATATAGTATTTTTATACTATTTTTAGTAATATAGTGCTAACGTCTAAATAAATATATCAGAGAAATTATGGTTCAAACTATACAGGCAAAAGATATTAATTTAGCTCAATTAGGAGAAACATTTGGGTTAGAACGTATAGAGGACGAACAGTTTTTTCGAGAATGGCAAGATAATTTACCAGAACTGAGTGACTTGGAGAAGCAACTTCTCGACGAAGTTAGATACGAGTTTCTTCATTTATCGCAGTATGAAATACTAGAACCTGTCGTCAAAATGGTTGTGTTGTCACCTTTATTGAGATTAGCGGGTTTTTATCGTCCGCCTTTTTACATTGCGGCTGAAAAGGGGATAGAAATTATATCCAGAGATGAGGATACAATTGTACGCGGACAAATTGATATTTTAGTCTTTCATCCTCGTTTTTGGATTATTACAGTTGAAGCAAAACGAGCACAATACTCTTTAGAGGCTGCAATTCCTCAAGCCTTGGCATATATGTTAGGTAATCCTGACTCTGAAAAACCTGTGTTTGGTTTTGTTACGAATGGCAGAGAATTCCAATTTCTGAAATTGACTAGACAAGATCAACCAAAATATGCTTTATCTTATACACTATCATTGAATCGTGGTAACGATTTACATAACGTGTTGAGAGCATTAAAACGGTTTGGACAGATAGCGATTGATTTTGGATTTTAGATTTTGGATTTTGGATTGGGGATTGGCGATTGGAGATTAGATACATCCGAAACAACTAGCTACAACTCCTCTCGATCCCAGTCTCTGCCTCTCGTAAGGCATTACCAGGCAATACATCAAAATGTCCTCTGAATTGCCTCTAGAATCGCCAAAAGTACAAGATATCAGAGACATTCTGCACTTTTGGCGTTAAGTGGATGACAAAATTCAAGTTTTTCTGCTATGATTGTTATCTAGTCTTAACATTTTTAGAAAAAGCAATTCACTCTCTTCTCAAATATATGTGTTCGATAGCTGTATTCTGGTTGCTGCGCTGCGCTCTCGGCGGGGCGCTAGTTTTCTCGTTTTAAGCGCCATTCGACAGCGAGTCATTGCAGGGGTTCTCTCATCCGCTTTATTCTTAGAGTATGCCGATGTGTTAAAGCGAGATCAAAACCTACAACAGTTTTGGACAACGCCTGAAGAGATCAATGTGGTGCTAGGAGTGCTTGCAGATGTGTTGAAGCCAGTCCCAATCTATTTTCAGTGGCGACCTCAACTCAGAGATCCCAACGATGAAATGGTTCTAGAATGTGCAATTAATGCCCAAGCATCTGCAATCGTCACCTTCAACGAACGAGATTTCTTACCAGCCGCACAACAATTTGGAATTGAAGTGATTCAGCCTGGAGTATTGGTGCGATCGTTAAATTTAAGGGAGCGTTTCAGCCAATGAGTTCTTATCCATTGCAATTACCAGAAGAGCTAATGCAGGAAGTTCGCCGTTTGGCAGAGGTAAATCAGGTGACGCTGGAACAATGGTTGCTCGTCGCGATCGAACGGCATGTCGCTGCCGAGCAATCTCTCCGTCACTTGCGGCTTGCAGCACAAGCCGCTGATTACGATCGCTTCGATCGAATTTTGGCAAGAGTGCCTGATGTCAATCCCATGCCGGGAGACGAATTATAGCGTGGACATCAGTAGATATTCGCGCTTGTGCAGATGTTTGGCTCGTCTTGACACAACGGATTGTTCTGCATTAATTCCGCGTGGGACAAGTGAACCCATGTACTTAGCTATTTAATTAATAGTCTAATTATTTACGCCAACCTGTACTAGCCCCCAAACCCTAATCCCCAGTCCCCTACCTATACAACCAAACACGTAGCAATGAGAGCAATTGCTCGGTATCGACTGGTTTGGTAATGTAATCTGATGCACCAGCTTCGATACATTTTTCTCTGTCACCCTGCATTGCCTTAGCAGTCAACGCGATGATTGGCAAAGATTTAAATTTATTGTCCTCGCGAATCTGACGTGTCGTTTCATAGCCATCCATTTCAGGCATCATCACATCCATTAAAACCACATCAATATCCGGTGTGTTTTCCAAAACATTAATGCCGTCTCTACCATTTTCTGCATATAAAACCTGCATTTGATAGCGCTCTAACACACTTGTAAGGGCAAAGATATTACGCATATCATCATCTACAATGAGAACTTTCTTGTTCACAAGTACGCGATCGCTACTACGCAAATGTTCTAACATTTGTCGCTTGGGTGCGGGTAATTCTGACTGAACTCTATGTAAGAGCAAGGCTGTTTCATCGAGGAGACGTTCTGGAGAACAAACTCTTTAACAATAATTGTTTCTGCCAAGCGTCGCAGTTGAATGTCCTCTGTTCTAGTCAACTCCCTTGCAGTGTAGACAATAATCGGTAGTGCTTTTCCATTGGGCTGTTGCTTGATTTGCTCTATCAGTTCAAACCCGTTCATATCGGGTAATCCTAAATCCAGAACAACACAATCGAAGTCTCGCTCGCGTATCGCTTTTAGTGCTTCAGCACCAGTACTGACAGCAGTGGTGGCAACATCACCATTGCCAATCAATTCTACAATGCTATACCGCTGAGTATCATCGTCTTCTACAACTAGCAGATTTTTCACCCGACGCTCAACAAATCCTTTAATCTTAGTCAACGCTTGATACAACTCCTCACGACTAACAGGTTTTTGTAGGTAAGCGATTGCACCTAGTTGCAAACTGCGTTGCCTTCCATCTTCCACAGTCATAATATACACTGGGATGTGGCGGGTGTTCGGATCGTGCTTCAAGCGATCGAGCACCGTCCAACCATCCGTTTCTGGTAAGTGGATATCAAGAACGATCGCTGACGGATGAAATTGCTGTGCGAGTGCCAAACCCATACTGCCATTATGGGCAACAATGCACTTGAATTCCATCTGTTGCGCCATATCTAAAAGGATGCGGGCAAAATTCAGGTCATCTTCCACAATCAGAAGTACGCGATCGCCCTCTTTGAGGTTACCTCTGTCATCAATCAGGGGAGTGGGGGGGAGTGGCGCTGTAAGAGAGCGGGGTTCCCCTTGGGCTTGAAAGGTAACAGGAGACGCAGAGACATTGAGATGGGGGGACGTGGAGAGGGATAATTTCCCCGTGTCCCTCTGTATTGCTTGAGGTAAGTAGAGTGTAAATGTACTTCCTTCACCAAGACGACTGACAAGCTGAATTTCTCCACCAAGCAAACGAGTAATTTCGCGGCTAATGGACAAGCCTAAACCAGTACCGCCATATTTGCGACTAGTAGTGCCATCAGCTTGTTGGAACGCCTCAAAAATAATCTTTTGCTTATCGGGTGCAATGCCAATACCTGTATCGCTGATAGCAAAACCAATGACAATTTGAGCGCGATTTAAAGTTTGGTGCTCGTGACTCCATCCCTGTGTTGCGACAAAGATCCGTAAGCGGACTTCGCCACGCTCTGTGAATTTAAAAGCATTTGCCAGCAAATTTTGCAACACTTGTTGCAAACGCTTGGCATCAGTCTGGAGACTTCTTGGGAGATTGGGAGCCGATTCAATGAAGAAATTGAGTCCTCGATCGACAGTAACTTGCCTAAAGGTACGTTCAATGTGCTCGTACAATTCCGCAATCAACATTTGGTCTATGTCAATTGACATAGTTCCCGATTCGATTTTCGCTAGGTTGAGAATTTCATTGATTAATGCCAAAAGATCTTTACCCGACGAGTAAATTGTGCTACAGTATTTGGCATATTTGTCAGTTAGGTTGCCATCTACGTTATCTGCCAGCAACTTAGCCAGAATTAGCAAACTGTTAAGTGGTGTCCGCAATTCGTGGGACATATTTGCCAGAAACTCAGACTTGTATTTTGACGAAAGTGCTAGTTGCTCTGCTTTTTCTTCCAGAGAACGCCTTGCATATTCAATTTCTTGATTCTTGCGTTCGACTTCTTTTTTTTGTGCGGACACTAATTCCGCCTTTTCTTCAAGTTCTACGTTAAGCTGCTGTAATTCTTCGTTAGATCGCTGTAACTCTTTTTGCTGTTGAATCAAAAGTTCTTCCGATGCTTGCAACTCAACGGCCTGTTGTTCCAATCGCTCATTACTCTGCTTGAGTTCTTCTTGCTGACTTTGCAACTCTTGTGCTAGAGCTTGAGACTGTTGGAGTAGTTGTTGAGTACGAGTATCAGATTTAATCGTATTCAGGACTACACCAACAGTTTCAGTAACTTGGTCGAGGAATGTTAGATGAATCTCACTAAAGCGTTGGAAAGAGGCTAGCTCTATCACTGCTGTTACTTGATTTTCAAATAATACAGGTAACACGATGATATTTAACGGTTGAGATCCTCCCAAACCAGAAACAATACTGATGTAATCGTTTGGTACATCTGTTAATATAATTTTCTGTTTTTCCAGGGCACATTGTCCAATCAGTCCTTCCCCTAGACGGAATTGGTTAGATAGGTGCTTAGGTTGTTGGTAAGCATAGCTACCTAGAAGCTTGAGCATTGGCTGCTCATCAACAAAATCCATGACATAGAAAACGCCTTGTTGTGCGCCTACTAACGGTGCAAGCTCGCTGAGAACCATTCCAGAAACCGTTTCCTGACTTCTTTGACCTTGCAACATTTGGCTAAATTTAGCTAGATTGGACTTCAGCCAGTTTTCTTGGTTATTTCTAAGAGTTGTCTCCCGCAAATTGACAATCATTTGGTTAAACGCTTGTGCCAACACTCCAATTTCGTCTTGGCGCTTTCCGGTAGACACACTCAGTGATAAATTTCCCGTTGCTAACTTTTGAGTAACTCCAGAGATTTCTCGCAGAGGCTGAGAAATGTTTCTATTGAGATAAATAGCAATTAAAGTTAAAAATAGAAAAGATAAAGGGATACCATAAATAATAGTATCAATTGCTTGTTGGGTAGCTAATTGAGTTGAGATAGAACGCTGTTCTAATAATTTCTGCTCCTCGGTTTTCATCTCAGTAATTATCCGACGGATTTCATCCATCAACGTTTTGCCATTATCTGTTATCAAGTATTGCCTTACAGATTCAAGCTCTTGTTTTTCTCGTAAGGAAATCGAGTTTTGAATATTAATTAATTTCCGGTCAATTATTGGTTTTAAAGCATTAATCCTGCGCTGCTGATTAGGGTTATCTGCTGTTAATTGGCGAAGATTTGTGACCGTATTTTCAATAACTGAAAGTGCGGTATTATACGGTTCCAAATAACGCTTTTCTCCAGTCAGTAGGTAACCGCGTTGTGCTGTTTCAGAATCTTTAAGCTGAGAAACTAAATCATTTAACCCCCCAAGCACCTGATAGGTATGAGTTTGCCAGCGAGAATTTTCAATGAGATTATTTGTGGTGCGATATGAAATAAATCCAAGAGCACCAAGAATTGCTAACCCTAATGCAAAACTTGCGCCTATCTTGGTGCCAATTCTTAGATTAGAAAACATTTTTCAGTAGCTAATACCATTTTGGATTTTGGATTTTGGATTTTGGATTGAAAAGCTTTGCGGGGCTTAATTTCACCCAACTATCTGTCGCATTCTTTTTTTCCTCATTCACTGGTCACTGGTCACTGGTCACTGGTCACTGGTCACTGTTATCTATACAACCAGACGCGAAGCAATGATAGCAATTGCTCGGTATCCACAGGTTTAGTGATGTAATCTGATGCACCAGATTCAATGCATTTTTCTCGATCGCCCTGCATTGCCTTAGCAGTCAGCGCCACAATGGGTAGAGATTTATATTTACTGTCTTGACGAATCAAGCGAGTTGTTTCATAGCCATCCATTCCAGGCATCATAACATCCATCAACACAACATCAATATCTGGTGTCTTCTGTAAAAGTTCAATGCCATCTCTACCATTTTCAGCATACAGAACTTGCATTTGGTAGCGTTCTAACATACTTGTGAGAGCAAAAATGTTACGTACATCGTCATCTATAATGAGAACTTTTTTGGTCACAAGCAGGGGATCGGAATTTTGCAATTTTTCCAGTATTTGTTGCGTTGGTGCTGGCAATTCAGCTTGAACTCTGTGTAGGAACAAAGCAGTTTCATCAAGGAGACGTTCAGGAGAACGTACATCTTTGACAATGATTGTCTCTGCTAAGCGCCGAAGTTGAGTTTCTTCTGCGCGGCTTAACTCTCTTGCGGTATAGATAATAATTGGCAATGCTTCACCATTGGGGTGTTGCTTAATTTTTTCGATGAGTTCAAATCCCGTCATATCGGGTAATCCCAAATCGAGCACAAGGCAATCAAAATGTTTGTTGCGTATAGCTTCTAACGCTTCAGTTCCTGTTTTCACAGCAGTGGTGGCAACATCACTATTACCAATCAATTCTACAATGCTCTGTCGTTGGGTATCATCATCTTCTACTACCAACAAACTCTTAACTCGACGTTCTACAAAACCTTTTATCCTATTTAACGCTTGATGCAAGGCTTCGCTACTGACCGGCTTTTGTAAGTAAGCAATTGCACCTAGTTGCAAGCCGCGTTGCCGTCCTTCCTCTACTGTCATAATATGCACTGGAATATGACGGGTTTTGAGGTCATGCTTTAAGCGGTCGAGTACCGTCCAACCATCCATCCCCGGTAAGCGGATATCCAAAATGATAGCAGCAGGCTGAAATTGCTGTGCTAAAGCCAACCCCGTACTACCGTTGGCAGCAACGATACACTTAAATCCTTGTTGCCGTGCTAAGTCTAAAAGAATGCGCCCAAAATTTAAGTCATCTTCAATAATCAGCAGTAAGCGATCGCCTTCTTCAATATTGCCCCGATCATCAATCAGGGGATTGGCTATTGGGGAATTGGGAGTTGGAAGTGAATGGGAGTTAAGACTGGAGGATAACGTAGAAGTCGGAGTGGGGATGAATGGGAGTTCCCAAGAAGAGGAGTTGGGAGATGAGGGGAGGAGACGATGGGATGAAGTCACGTCTTGGGATGAGTCGCTTTGCGGTAAGGGATTAGCTCGATTGGTAACTCCAGAGGGAGACGATGAAGAGACCGTGTCTCCGTGTCGCCATATTAACGAGTCCTCATATCCTCTTGCTTGGGGTAAGTAAAGTGTAAAGGTACTTCCCTCACCCAGGCGGCTAACAAGTTTAATTTCCCCACCCAACAACCGAGTAATTTCCCGGCTAATTGATAAGCCCAATCCCGTACCACCATATTTGCGACTGGTAGTCCCATCTGCTTGTTGAAACGCCTCAAAAATTATCTTTTGCTTCTCATTAGCAATGCCAATACCTGTATCGCTCACAGCAAAGCCTATGACAGTTTGGGCGCGATTCAAAGATTCGTGGTCGTAAGTCCATCCCTGAGTTGCGACAAACATCCGCAAGCGAACTTCTCCACGTTCAGTAAACTTGAACGCATTGGCTAGCAGGTTCTTCAACACTTGCTGCAAACGTTTGGCATCCGTATGAATGCTTCTGGGAAGACCAGCAGCGAGTTCGATGTTAAAACTGAGGTTTTTGTCAGCCGCAATTTGACTGAAGGTTCGCTCAATATGTTGGTGTAATTCTGTAAACAGCATTTGGTCTACATCAATTGACATAGTCCCAGATTCAATTTTCGCCAGATCCAGAATGTCATTGATTAACGCTAACAGGTCGTTACCAGAGGAGAAAATTGTGCGGCTGTATTCGACTTGTTTATCGGTTAAATTACCTCCAACATTATCTGATAACAGCTTCGCCAAAATCAACAAGCTATTGAGTGGTGTCCGCAATTCATGGGACATATTTGCCAAAAACTCTGATTTATATTTTGAGGACAGGGCGAGTTGTTCTGCTTTTTCTTCCAAAGAACGCCTTGCAAATTCAATTTCTTGATTTTTGCGTTCAACTTCTTTGTTCTGTAACGCTAACAACTCTGCTTTTTCTTCGAGTTCGGCGTTAGTTTGTTGTAACTCTTCTTGCTGCTTTTTCAGTAATTCTTCGGAAGCTTTTAGGGTTTGGGCTTGTTGTTCCAAGCGCTTGTTTGTCTCCCTGAGTTCGTTTTGCTGTGCTTGTAACTCCTGTGCCAAAGACTGCGATTGCTTGAGTAACTCTTCAGTTCGCATGCTAGCTGCAATGGTATTTAATACAATTGCAATGCTTTCGGTCAGTTGGTCGAAGAAAGTCAGGTGAATTTCACTAAAGCGTCGGAATGATGCGAGTTCAATCACTGCTGTGACTTGTCCTTCAAATAGGACAGGCAAAACGACAACATTGAGTGGGGCTGCTTCACCCAAACCAGAACCAATCTTAATATAGTCCTGGGGTATTTCTGTCAGCAGAATGCGTTCTTTTTCCAAAGCGCACTGTCCTACCAAGCCTTCACCAAGGAGGAAGCGGTTGGCAAGGTGTTTGCGTTCTCGGTAAGCATAACTACTTAATAGCTTCAAGAATGGATTGTCTTCTAAGCTTTCCATAATATAGAAGACGCCGTGAGATGCTCCTACTAGTGGTGCTAACTCTGAAAGAATTAACTTGGATACTGTTTCTAAGTCTCGCTGACCTTGTAGCATTCGGGTGAACTTGGCTAGGTTCGTCTTCAACCAGTCTTGTTCGGTGTTCTTTTGGGTTGTTTCTCGTAAGTTCGCAATCATCTGGTTGATGTTGTCTTTCAGGATTGCGACCTCACCCAATGCTTCCACGGAAATCGAACGCGTTAAGTCACCTTTCGTTACTGCAGTTGCGACTTCTGCGATCGCTCTTAACTGAGTTGTCAGAGTTGCAGCCAGTTCATTTACATTATCCGTCAAATCTTTCCAGGTTCCCGCCGCACCAGGTACCTTCGCTTGACCTCCCAATTTCCCTTCAATCCCCACCTCACGGGCTACGGTAGTCACCTGATTGGCAAAGGTTGCTAGGGTGTCAATCATTTCGTTGATAGTTTCTGCGAGGGTTTCAATTTCCCCCTTAGCATCAAGCATCAGTTTGCGTTTCAAGTCACCGTTTGCAACGGCTGTCACAACTCGCGCAATTCCTCGCACTTGTGCTGTTAAGTTCCCCGCCATTGAGTTTACATTGTCGGTCAAATCTTTCCAAGTACCTGCAACACCCGTGACTTGTGCTTGACCGCCAAGTTTCCCTTCCGTACCCACCTCTCGCGCAACCCTAGTTACCTCAGATGCAAAGGAACTGAGTTGGTCAACCATTGTGTTGATGGTGTTTTTCAAATCTAGAATTTCACCTCTCACATCAACGGTAATTTTCTTAGATAAGTCACCATTTGCCACCGCTTTTGTCACTTCCGCGATGTTCCGCACCTGCGCCGTCAGGTTACCCGCCATCAAATTCACGTTGTCGGTCAAATCTTTCCAAGTCCCAGCAACACCTTTCACGTAAGCTTGTACGCCGAGTTTACCTTCCGTACCCACCTCTCGTGCTACCCTGGTGACCTCCGATGCAAAGGAGTTTAACTGATCCACCATTGTGTTGATGGTGTTCTTGAGTTCTAATATCTCGCCTTTCACATCTACAGTAATTTTCTTGGATAAGTCACCGTTTGCCACTGCTGTTGTGACTTCTGCAATGTTCCTCACTTGGGAAGTTAAACTTCCCGCCATTGAGTTTACCGAATCGGTCAAATCTTTCCAGGTTCCTGCAACTCCCGGTACTTGGGCTTGTACGCCAAGTTTACCTTCCGTACCCACCTCTCGCGCAACCCTAGTAACCTCCGACGCAAAGGAGTTTAACTGATCCACCATTGTGTTGATGGTGTTCTTGAGTTCTAATATCTCGCCTTTCACATCTACAGTAATTTTCTTGGACAAGTCACCGTTTGCTACTGCTGTCGTCACTGCAGCAATATTCCGTACTTGGGCGGTTAAGCTTCCCGCCATAAAGTTCACGCTATCGGTCAAGTCCTTCCAAGTTCCGGCGACTCCCCTCACATCCGCTTGTACGCCGAGTTTTCCTTCGGAACCTACTTCTCGTGCAACCCGCGTCACCTCAGACGCAAAGGAGTTCAACTGATCCACCATGATGTTCATAGTGTTCTTCAGTTCTAATATCTCACCTTTCACCTGTACTGTAATTTTCTTGGACAGGTCACCGTTTGCGATCGCAGTTGCGACTTCTGCAATATTCCGCACTTGGTCGGTGAGGTTTCCCGCCATCATATTCACCGCACCTGTGAGGTCTTTCCAAGTCCCTGCGACTCCTTTCACTTCAGCTTGTACGCCGAGTTTCCCTTCAGTACCCACCTCTCGTGCAACCCTGGTAACCTCGGATGCAAAGGAACTCAGTTGATCCACCATAATGTTAATAGTGTTCTTCAACTCCAAAATTTCCCCTTTCACATCCACGGTAATTTTCTTAGACAGGTCACCGTTTGCCACTGCCGTTGTCACTTCCGCGATATTACGTACCTGGGCTGTCAAATTTCCTGCCATAAAGTTGACGCTGTCGGTCAAATCCTTCCAGGTTCCGGCAACTCCCTTCACCTCAGCTTGGACGCCAAGTTTCCCTTCTGCTCCCACTTCACGAGCCACCCTCGTGACTTCACCTGCAAAGGAGTTGAGTTGATCCACCATGGTGTTGATGGTATTCTTCAGCTCTAAAATTTCCCCTCTCACATCTACGGTAATTTTCTTAGACAGGTCACCGTTCGCCACCGCTGTCGTGACTTCCGCAATGTTTCGCACTTGGGCGGTTAAGCTTCCCGCCATAAAGTTTACACTGTCGGTCAAGTCCTTCCAAGTTCCCGCAACTCCCCTCACATCCGCTTGTACGCCGAGTTTACCTTCCGAACCTACTTCTCTTGCAACCCTGGTGACCTCGGATGCAAAAGAACTCAACTGATCCACCATGATATTGATGGTGTTTTTGAGTTCAAAAATCTCCCCTTTCACATCTACAGTAATTTTCTTCGACAAGTCACCGTTTGCGATCGCCGTTGCCACCTCCGCAATATTACGCACTTGCCCTGTCAAATTCCCTGCCATCATATTGACGCTGTCCGTCAAATCCTTCCAGGTACCTGCAACACCCTGTACATCTGCTTGTACGCCGAGTTTACCTTCCGTACCCACTTCTCGCGCCACCCTAGTGACCTCCGAAGCAAAAGAGTTTAACTGATCCACCATCGTGTTGATCGTGTTCTTCAACTCCAAAATCTCGCCTTTGACATCAACAGTGATTTTCTTAGACAAGTCACCATTTGCCACCGCCGTTGTCACTTCCGCAATATTACGTACCTGAGCAGTTAAACTTCCTGCCATGAAATTCACGCTATCGGTCAAGTCCTTCCAAGTTCCAGCCACCCCAGGGACTTGAGCTTGACCTCCCAGTTTTCCTTCAGCACCTACTTCTCGCGCAACCCTAGTTACCTCACTTGCAAAAGAGTTGAGTTGGTCTACCATGATGTTGACCGTGTTCTTCAACTCTAAAATTTCCCCTTTGACATTAACAGTGATTTTCTTCGACAGGTCACCATTTGCCACCGCCGTCGTCACTTCCGCAATATTACGTACCTGAGCGGTTAAATTCCCCGCCATCATATTGACCGACTCTGTTAAATCCTTCCAAGTCCCCGCAACACCTTTGACCTCAGCTAGAACACCCAGTTTTCCTTCAATACCCACCTCACGAGCAACCCGCGTCACCTCAGAAGCAAAGGAGTTGAGTTGGTCTACCATCGTGTTGATGGTGTTTTTCAGTTCTAAAATTTCCCCTTTGACATCAACAGTAATTTTCTTCGATAAGTCACCATTTGCCACTGCCGTCGTCACTTCCGCAATATTACGGACTTGAGCTGTCAAATTTCCTGCCATTAAATTCACGCTATCAGTCAAGTCCTTCCAAGTTCCAGCCACCCCTGGAACTTCCGCCTGTACCCCCAGTTTCCCTTCAGTACCCACCTCACGGGCTACCCGCGTCACCTCAGAAGCAAAAGAGTTTAACTGCCCCACCATGGTATTAACCATTTGGGCAGTTTGCAGGAACTCTCCTTTGAGAGGTCTACCTTCAATTTCTGGTGCAATAGTTTGGGATAAGTCACCATTTGCCACAGCCCGGATAACACGCGCAGTTTCTGCTGTTGGCTGAACTAAATCTGTAATTAGAGTATTGAGAGAATCAACACAAGCTGACCAAGAACCTCGTACATTACCAAGGGTTGCTCTTTCGGTAATTTTACCTTCTTTCCCAACAACATTACCAATGCGTTGTAGTTCTGCTGTTAACCGCTCATTTTGTTCAATCACATCGTTGAGGGCGTCAGCTATTTTTCCTGCTATACCCGTCTGATCTATAGGCATACGAGCAGAAAAGTCGCCTTTTTTAACAGCTGAGAGTGTTTTCAATAGCTGTCTTAGATCTAAATTCTCGTTTTCTTTTGTTAACTGTTCCGCAACCATATTATTGAGCTATTAAACAGTGAGCAGTGACCAGTGACCAGTGACCAGTGAATCCCTATACTTGAAAGCAGGGGATTTGAATAATGAAGCAGTTTTTTATTTCTTCCATAAAGGGATTTTGGGGTTTGTACCACTTTATGTCTAGTCTAAGGGAGGATTGTCTAGACTATAACTAATTTAAAACACCCTGACTAAGATATATTATTGAAATCTATCCAGGGTATGAAAATTATCAATACAAGTGTACTTTCAATGAATAGTATAAATTTTTACTTTGCTATCAGATCCTCGACAGCTTCTGCGAATGCTGTTGGCGAGTTATGGGTCTGATCCCTGACCTCAGCTATAGGTGCGAAAGAGAGCTTCGCAGTCTCCATTTTGTGCATCTGGCTGGGAACGAGAGACGAGAGATAACCACGTGAGGGCTAATGTGGTACTTGACCTTAATCATGAAATAGTTTTCCGTCAGCAAGGGTATAAATATCTTCTTCTGGCTCTGTTATAGAACAGAAATCTGGTTCACTTACTACTGATTGAGCATATTCTGGATCATGAAATGGTTTGCCATCAGCTAAGGTGTAGATATCTTCTTGGTCTTTAAGAAAATCAAAATCTGAATTTTTCATTGCTACTGTTAGCAATTCATATTCTTCTAGTTCTGCTTTTTTGAGTATGGAAGCTTCCAGTGCTTCAAGTCGTTTTAAATCATCATAGGTAATAATTGCAGCTGTTGCTTTCCCTTGCTGTTCAATTACTATACGTTCTCCACTTTCTGTAACTTTATGAATCAGATCTGGAAAATTGTTGTTATCTACATTTATGTTGACTTTTGTCATATGGAACTCCTATTTGATTTTTAAAAGTAATGAAATGTAAAATCTCGCTAATTCTGTTCGGAGTAGAGCTTTAGCGCTGTTCGCGAAGCGTGGCGTCAGCCATAGCGCAACTACGAACCAGTGACGATTATTTGCTCCGACTTACTTAAACCGTAAACACATAATAGCGAAAATACGTGGTAAAGTCCGCAAAAACGATAGGGATCTAGCACCTTTCCAACCAAAATTCTTCAAAATAACGCTCTTTTATCACTCTATAGAGAGAAATAGTGAGAGAGCGACTTACCGATGTTTTACAAAGGGATGTTGTCAGCAACCCTTAACGTGACAAACAAGACCGATGATGCGAATTGACTCTCCACCAGATTAACCACTGGTAACAATTAACTTTATTAATTAAGATTAGATGGCTAATGGTAAAAAAATAGGGCTCTTCAGTACTTGTTATTTTAGCATAACAAGTACTGAAGAGCCATATATTTACAGGTGATAATGGTTTAGGTAAAAGTTTTTTACTTGATATTGCTTGGTGGGTTCTGACCACAAGTTGGGCTGACCAACCAGCATACCCACAACAAGTCAGAGGTGAAAATCCACAAATTACGGGCGTAGTTAGCACTAAAAAAGAAATAAGAGAGTATCAGAGTTACTTTGATTTTTCTGAACAACAATGGCGTCATTTACAAATGCCTCCTTTATTAAAAGAGGTAGTTATTTATATGCGTGTTGATGGTAGTTTTTCTGTTTTTGACCCAGCTCGTCAACGCGATATTGCTTACAATTTTAATCCAAATACACTGTGGAATGGATTAAAGTCACAAGATAAAGTTCTTTGTAATGGTCTAATTCAAGATTGGGTAACATGGCAGAATCAACCCAATAAATATCCTTTTCAACTCTTTTCTAATGTCATTAAAAAACTTGCACCCCACCCTTCAGAATGGATACAAGTGGGAGAACCAACGCGAGTTTCTATTGAAGACGTGCGCGATATTCCTACAGTTAATCTGCCTTATGGGAATGTTCCTGTCACTCAAACATCAGCCGGAATGAAGCGTATTTTGGGACTAGCTTATTTACTAGTGTGGACTTGGTACGAACATAAAAAAGCTTCTGAACTGCGACAACAAAAGCCAGTAAATCAGATAGTTGTACTAATTGATGAAATTGAATCTCATTTACATCCCCGTTGGCAGAGAGTGATTTTACCAGCTATTTTAACTGTGGCGTGTGAATTACAACCTTGGACGAAAATACAGGCTTTAGTAACTACTCATTCGCCACTTGTTCTTGCTTCCTTAGAGCCAAAATTTAATGAGCAAGAAGATAAATTATTTTTATTTAAATTACAAGATAAAGAAGTTAGCCTTGACGAAGTACCTTGGTCAAAACAAGGGGACACAGTTGGATGGTTAACCTCAGAAATTTTTGGCCTCAAACAAGCCCGTTCCCAAGAAGCAGAAATCGCAATTGAAGCAGCAGAGGCTTGGATGCGTAATGATGAGATGAATGCGTTTCCAGAAAATCTGAGAAGACCAACACAAATTCATCAGGAACTTCAAAGAGTTTTACCAGGACACGATCCATTTTGGCCTCGTTGGATAGTACTTAGTGCTAAAGGAGTTGAAGACTGGAGATTCGGGACTAATTGACGACAGGGAGCCACCACTTTTCCAACCCAAATTCTTCAAAAGAATATGACTACTTGCTAGCTCTACCAACAAGATAGCTAAGAAGACTACTGACTGTAGAACTGAGGGCAGCAATTGCAAACCTAATTTTGCCCTCCGATGCACTATCTTGTAAAAGAATTGTAAAGGCATAAAAGTCAATTAGCAACACTAACAAAAGTGCTAATAAAAACACACCTATGTCCTTTACCCAAAAACTTGCTCGTTTTTGCTCGCGTTCAAGCTCTTTATCTCGATCTCTATTTTTGCGTTCCGACTCTGCATCTTCAGGAGAGGATAAATTTAGGGAACCCGTAGCAACTAATTTTTCTGTTGCAGATGATAGGTTGAGAGAACCTCCTGTAATCAGTTCCTCTGGTTCATTAGGAGCAGCCCCACGGGCGGCGCACCACCCGCTACGAATGAAAGAAACATCTTTCCCCTACTTCCTACTCCCTATTCCCCACTCCCCTGTTTCTTGAGAGTTTGCATACTAAAACGGCGAAATTAAAAATTGATTTAGGGAATACTGATTTCAGTAGCTAGAGGCTGATCTGGCTCTGCAATTCCAAATTTCTTCCCTTTTTCTTTAGCTATTACCATGATTTGCATTAATGCAATTGCCTGACGCAAAACATCACTTTTACTTCCACCAATCTTTTCAGCAAGTTCCTCCAATGTCTCGTTCAGTTCAGGTGATAAATCTAGATTGAAGTGAACCATCTCTTTTGTATTACTCATAGTGTCGTCTTTGTATCAAACAGTAAGTACATCATAGCGAAAAGATGTTATGAGAAGTAGTTCTCAGTGGCATGCAATTATAGTGTTATGTACGAACCAGTTGGGACATTTATGACAAACCCTATTTTGGATCAAGGCAAACGGGTAGCATTTGCAGCATTTTCTTTTAGTATTTTATTTTACAGCCAAGCTGTACTAGCTACCGTTATTCCACCACTACGAACAAAAAAGGCAATGGTAGTATCTGCTAATCCTTTGGCTAGTGAAGCAGGAGTGAAGATGTTACGCAAGGGTGGGAATGCAGTTGATGCAGCAGTTGCTACAACTTTTGCGATCTCTGTTGTAGAACCTTTTTCAGCTGGAATTGGCGGTGGTGGTTTTTTACTGTTACGTGAGTCAAAAACTGGTGAAATTAAAGCTTTAGATTTCCGGGAACGTGCGCCAATCAAAGCCACCAAAAATATGTACTTGGATGCACAAGGCAAAGTAAGCCCCAATCTAAGTATTGACGGCTACCTAGCCGTAGCAACACCAGGAACTGTGGCGGGGATGTATGAAGTTCATCGACGCTATGGTAAACTACCTTGGCAAGAGGTGTTGAAACCTGCGATCGCTCTTGCAAAAGACGGTTTTACTCTCAGTCATCGGGTAACTTGGCGTTCTTTGAAAGTGTATGAAGATCGCAAACAGGTTATTCTCAACAACCCAGCAGCACGAGCTATTTTCACTCGCAAGGGAGAGTTTTATCAACCAGGTGAAAGGCTAGTACAGCAAGATTTAGGCAAAACTTTAGAAGAACTTGCCAAAAATCCTCAAAGCTTTTACACCGGAAATATTGCCCGCACCATTGCTGCTGACATGGCAAAAAACGGGGGGTTAATTACTTTAGAAGACTTGAAATCTTACAGAACAACTTGGCGTACTCCTGTCTGTGGCAATTTCCGCAAAGCCAAAGTGTGTTCAATGCCACCACCTTCCTCAGGAGGAGTTCATTTATTACAGATTTTAAATATTATTGGTGACACCGATCTGAAATCCTTAGGATGGCATCACCCAAATGCATTACACCTTATGGTGGAAGCTATGAAAATTGCTTATGCAGATCGTTCTCAACATCTAGGCGATCCAGATTTTGTTAAAGTACCCGTAGCACAACTTCTTAGCGGTGCTTATGCAAAAAAACGCCGCCAAGAAATAGATATGCAACGGGCGAGATCTTCCACTAAGGTAAAACCTGTAGACTTCCAAACATTACAGCAAGTAAATTCATCTTCAATACCTGCAACCGTTAACACAAATCCAAAATCCAAAATCCAAAACCCAAAATCCAAAATTCAAAATCCAAAATCCAAAATCCAAAATCCAAAATTCTACGAGTCTCCGGAAACAACTCATTTAACGGTTGTAGATGAACAGCGCAATGCAGTTAGCCTTACGTTCACTGTTAACTACGGTTTTGGTTCTGGAATCGTAGTGCCTACAACTGGTATCTTACTTAATGATGAAATGGATGACTTTGCAGCTGCACCTGGAGTTCCCAATGCTTTTGGACTTGTCGGTAATGAAGCCAATGCAATCGCACCACGAAAAATTCCTTTATCCAGCATGACTCCTACCATTATCACCGAAAGCGATCGTCTCCGCATGGCAGTAGGTGCGCCTGGTGGTGGCACAATTATTACTCAAGTATTGCAAGTTCTTCTTAATGTGCTGGAATACAACATGGATGCAGGTTCTGCCGTATCCGCACCACGCATACATCATCAGTGGTTGCCAGATGAATTGAGAGTAGAACCTTTAGGTTTAGATGCTCTTACCATCACAGAATTACAAAGACGGGGACACAAGATTCAGCAGACTGCGCCTTGGGGAAATATCAACACAATTTTAGTCGCACCTGATGGAACTTTAGAGGGCGCAGCCGATCCGCGCGGAGAAGGTTCCGCAAAAGGCTATTAAATTGACTTTCTCAATCCAAAATGGTATTAACTCTTAACTTCTACCGATTCAGAGCTAAACTCATTTGCACGTGCGTTAGGTACTAATGTCCAGCCTGCTTTTAAAAGTTTTTGGTAAGTTGCCCAACCTTTAGAACCTCCTGGTATTGGATAATCGGGGACAGAAAATTGTCGAAACGCGGTGTAAGGACGCCAAGGCTGATTGGGTGCAGTCTGCAAATGCAGAATCTTTTGCCCACTTTCGCCAGACTGTGATAACCAGCACATTTGTCTATACATAGTACACTCCTTAATCTTTTGAGCTATTGAATGCATATTCGCAGACTTATGTCAAGTATAGCCTCACCCAATAGAGGTAATTTTTCTCTTTAACTTTGTCGCCAAAGCTACAAAAAAGAATTACATATGAGGAAATTTCTCAAGAACTTTACAAACGCATACATAGGTTAATGAAAGCAAACTCTTAAGTAGTCGTCATAAGCTGCGTACAATTGGGACGGATGAAAATAGGCATTGGGCTTTGTGTCTATGTACCTGTATACCCAATGTTATTTGCAGTTCCGGAGAATTTATGTATGTTTGAGTACTTTTTACAATGGTTTTAGTTAAAAAGATTGATATATATTTTACTATTTTCAATACTATCTGAATTGAAAATAGGGCATTGGGCATTGGGCATGAGAAAAGAATTATTGTCATGGCAAGGTTTGTGAGATTTGTTAGCGAGACCATCGCAGAAAGTAGTTAGTACTTCTTATTTATATATAATTGTTCAACAAGAAGTTTGCAATGAACAATTTATTGATAACTAACAGTTTTTTTGATTTTGAATTTTTAATGATTGTCATTAGTTATTTGTTCTTTGTCATTGGTCATTTGTCATTAGTCATGAATAAAGTTTTTGGTGAGCAATGCCCACCCTAGTGCTACTGCTACTGCGTATATTTCAAAAATTAAATAGGATTCCTATAGAGAACTTGCTATTCTTAATGAATACAACGGTACACAAACAGTATACTCGTTCTACGGGCGAGTCTACGCTATGTCCGGACACTCTCTTTACATAATAACCAGTGACCAGTGACCAGTGACCAATGACTAATAATTATGATAAAAGTTCTTCATCTCTCTGATATCCATATGGGAAGTGGTTTTTCCCACGGAAAGATTAATCCCGAAACCGGATTGAATACGCGATTGGAGGATTTTGTCAATTCTCTGTCTCAATGCATTAACAGAGCATTGTCAGAACCAGTCGATTTAGTCATTTTTGGAGGTGATGCTTTTCCCGACGCAACTCCACCTCCATACGTACAAGAAGCTTTTGCCAGTCAGTTTCGTCGTCTTGCAGATGCCAACATCCCGACGGTTCTCCTTGTAGGAAATCACGATCAACACTCTCAAGGACTGGGGGGCGCTAGTCTTTGTATTTATCGTACCTTGGGTGTACCGGGAGTGGTTGTGGGCGATCGCTTAACAACTCATCGCATTACAACTCGTAATGGGTTAATACAAATTCTTACCCTTCCTTGGCTCACTCGCTCGACTTTGATGACTCGTCAAGAGACTGAAGGTTTATCTTTAATAGAAATTAACCAGCTGCTGATTGAACGTCTTGAAGTAGTACTAGAAGGAGAAATTCGCCGTCTTGACCCCAATGTACCAACTGTTCTTTTGGGTCATTTAATGGCGGATAATGCATCTTTGGGAGCAGAACGCTATTTAGCAGTAGGAAAAGGTTTTACACTTCCTATCTCTTTGCTAACACGACCTTGCTTTGATTATGTCGCCTTGGGTCACGTACACCGTCACCAAAATCTCAATAAGTCTAACGATCCCCCAATTGTTTATCCAGGAAGTATCGAAAGGGTGGATTTTAGTGAAGAAAAGGAAGAGAAAGGTTATGTGATGTTGGAAATCGAGCGGGGTGACGCGCAGTGGGAATTTTTTCCTTTACCCGCACGAACTTTTCAGACTATTGAGATTGATGTCTCTAAGATAGAAGATCCGCAAACAGCAATTGTGAAAGCGATCGCAAAACACAACATCCAAGATGCTGTTGTGCGACTGATTTACAAACTGCGTTCCGAACAACTAGATTTAATTGATACTTCAGAATTGCACCGTACTCTCAGTGCAGCTCATACCCATAGCATCCAACCAGAACTGATCAGTCAATTGGCTCGTCCCCGCATTCCTGAGTTAAGCGCAAGCAACAGTATTGACCCGATGGACGCGTTAAAAACTTACTTGAACAACCGTAATGACCTCAAAGACATAGCAGAGTTAATGTTAGATGCAGCACACAAGTTATTAGCTGATGATGTAGAAGTTTCACTCGAATCAGTGATCCAGTGACCAGTGACCAGTGACCAGTGACCAAAGTGTACAGTTTATGAGATTTTATAAAAATCCCCGGTTTTTTTTACCGGGGTATGATGTCTTTCGACACTCTTGCACTTGATCTATACAATACTCATTGTACAATTTCCAATGATGCCAAAGTGCCAATGTAAAACGGGCATTGGGAATGGGGAATTGGGCATAGTTAAGAAATGATTTATTGCCCATTTTACAAAGTTTAGAATTGTAAAGCAAAAGATAGCACTCGGGTTTGATCCCAATAAGCCTGACCCAGATACAATCCGGGCGCAACCTCACGAATTTCATCTCGAATCTTCTGAGCAATAAATGAAGATTTGGAGTAGTCCAAGATAATGGATTCTCCTTCGCTAAACTGACTATTTCCCCTGTATACTTTCGCTTCGACCATATGAAACCCAAAGACAGTCAGCCGATTGAGCAAAAATCCTTGCTCTCGGTAAAAAATCTTTCCTTGCCAAAAAAGCGAATCAATTAAAGATGAAAAGACTTCCCACATCGAAATTTCAAAAACAAAGAGCACTTTACCATTGCTTTGACCGTTGGGAATTTCACCAATAGGACTGTTTTTATAAAGATTATCTAATTCTACAGGCGACATTGCCATCAAGTCTTTCATTGTAATTGTCATTTTTAATTACCTCTGGTTCAAAGATAAATAGGAAAAGGAGTTAGATAATCAGTCAGTCGCAATTAATACAGCCTTGGCGATTGGAAATCGCGGCTATACAAGCAAAACCCACCTACGTGGGTTTTAATATTTTGATTTCCCGTTAGTCCGCATAGGCGGACTTAGTTTATATAGTAGCGAATTATATTCGCCCAAAACTTTTCAAACATCCTCTTAGAGAACAGCAACATTATAAGAAATGTCAGCAAATTTATTTCAGAGATAATTTGTAAAGAAAATCTTAAGACTCGTAATAGCTCGTCTAAGCTAAAATTCTGGGTTGAGGCTGCAGGGGTAGCCCACCCTACTACTTAAAATTTTTCATTAATGATTTAGGATTTCTATTTCTCAAGTGCATGAGTTAATTTTGCTTACACCTATTTAAGTAAAACATATCATGTCAAATTTCTGCCAATACATGAGTTATAAAAGTATAGTCTTGCGACAAGTGAGTTTTATGAAGAAGACAAGTCTATTATTTACTACCTGTCTGCTCCTTGCCGTGATTATGTTTATAGTCTGCGGCTTTTATGGAACACCTACAGCTTTCGCTAGCGAATCTAGTGAAACATCTATCCCCGTCGCTACTGAGTATAAAAAAGCATCTAATGCTGAGTACTCAGATGATGTCAATAACTGTGATGGTATTGGTTACTTACCATACGATGACAACCTGACGGATGCAGAAAAGCGGGGTCGTTGTACGTGGTACTTATGGACGGCTGGAAACGATAAATACTACCGTGACGTAGCAAAACAAACTCATGGTGAAGTAGATTTACTGGGTTTAATTGATACACGCGATCGCGATCAACGGCTCAATCGTTTCGGAGCAATCAACGATCCGGGCTGTGAAAAGGCAACGGAACCAGATGAATATGGTTTGTGGCTGGATAAGTGTAAAGATCCGCAATCCACAGGAGTTATTGGATTGCGGAAGTTCACAAATCCCAACTTCGATCCAGTCAAATGGGACCCAGAAAAGTATAAGCAAGATGCACAAGTAGAACCTCCCTACCGAATCGGACAATCCTGTGCTATTTGTCACGTAGCCTTAGACCCTCTCAACCCACCCCAAGACCCAGAACACCCAAAATGGGAAAACTTGGTAGCAGCGTTGGGGAATCAGTACATTAAGGAAAATGAATTGTTTGGCGCGAGAATTAAGCCAGATGATTTTAAATGGCAAGTGCTGCACTCACAAAAGCCAGGGACTTCAGATACTTCTCGCATTGCGACAGATTACATTAACGCCCCCAATGCAGTCAATGCTATTTTTAATTTAAGCGATCGCCCTAAATATCCAGAAGTCATGAACGATGGTTCCATACAGGAAGTCAATCACATTCTTAAGGATGGGGCAGATTCCACTGGAGTTGCAAATGCATCACTGCGGGTTTACGTCAACATTGGGATGTGCGGTGATTACTGGTTAAGTCTCCATGACCCCATATTAGGCAGAAAATCACAACGACCTTTTGATATCGAAAAAGCCAGGAAGGAGTGCGGAGAATGGAGAGCAACAGAAGCCCGCATGGGAGATATGGAAGCGTTTTTAAAAACCATCAAACCCATGAATCTTAAAGATGCTCCTGGTGGTGAAGCATTCCTAACCAACGATGATGAACTTCTCAATCGCGGGAAAGCTGTTTTTGCCAACAGTTGTGCTAGTTGTCATTCCAGCAAACAGCCGCCCGCAGAAATTGCAGCGAACCCAGAACAAGCCAAACAGTGGTATTTGGACTCTGTATCGAGCAGTGACTTCTTAGACCACAACTTCTTGTCTGATGACAAGCGTTACCCCGTCACTTTTATAGGCACAAATGCAGGGCGTGCGTTAGCGACAAATGCAACAAAAGGGCATATTTGGGAACAATTCTCCTCTAAAACTTACAAGGAATTGCCATCACCAGGTACCTTAAAGTTCGATAATCCTTTCGACAAAAGCGAACCCATTAATTTTGAAGTGCCTTCCGGCGGTGTAGGATATTACCGCACACCATCGCTAGTTAGCATTTGGGCAACAGCACCATTTTTGCACAACAACACATTGGGAATCTACAATGAAGATCCATCCGTTAAAGGACGTGTAGAAGCTTACACAGATGCAATGGAAAAAATGCTGTGGCCTGAAAAACGTGAAGGCATTATCAGCCGAACCACTCAAGCCAGCACGTTAACGCTTCCTCGTGGCATTGTTAAGCTTCCCGTTCCCAAAGGAACACCCGTGAATTTAGTAGCAAATATCAACATTAGAGATGCAATCACAGATTTTAACATTTTGCACTTTCTCCAAGATGTGAGACCTGAAGGTGGCATTAAAGGCAAACTTGCACGCTTATTTATTAGGGCAAACAAGTCTCCTGACTTCATTGAGGACAAGGGTCATACTTTTGGCTCGGAATTATCTGATGAAGATAAGAAGGCGTTGATTGAGTTTGTCAAAACTTTTTAAAGTTTAGGGACTTCCAAATAAAAAAATATCCAACTTTCTGTGGTGCGGGCTTCTAGCCCGCCACTGATATAGGCCCGCCACTGATATAGGCCCGCCACCGATATAGAACGGGCGAGGACGCCCGTCCCACAAGATGGATAATTTATTTCTTGGACATCCCTTAGTAGCAGATTTCACTCTACTTTGTTATGTAATCTAAAGAGAGCATGAAGTCACCTTTGTAAGGAAAGTTATGAAAACAACAAACCAGAAGAATCAGAAGCAAACTGCTCTCATTACAGGAGCATCTGGTGGAATTGGTTATGAATTTGTAAAATTACTTGCTCGAGAAGGTTACAATCTTGTGCTAATAGCGAGAAGTGGCGAAAAGCTAGCTCAAATTGCACAAGACCTAAAGCAAAAATATAGCATTGCAGTTAAAGTCATTACCAAAGATTTATCCGCTCCCACCTCTCCAGAAGAAATTTTCCAAGAATTACAACAAGAAAATATTACTGTAGATATTTTAGTCAATAATGCTGGATTTGCTACCTATGGTTTGTTTAATGAAACTGACCTTAATATTGAGTTACAAATGATGCAAGTTAATGTGGTATGTCTCACCCATTTAACAAAGCTCTTCCTGAAAGATATGATTAAGCAAGGTTACGGCAGAATATTAAATATTGCATCAACTGCAGCATTTCAACCAGGTCCTTTGATGGCAGTTTATTTTGCAACAAAGGCTTACGTGTTATCTTTTTCGGAAGCGATCGCTAATGAATTAGAGGGAACTGGTGTTACAGTCACAGTACTTTGTCCGGGACCAACAGAAACTGGTTTTCAGAAAAGAGCAGCAATGGAAGACTCAAAGCTAATTAACGGTCAAAAGATTATGGATTCAGAAACTGTAGCCAAAATTGGCTATGCTGCCTTAATGAAAGGCAAAACTGTTGTTCTTACTGGAATCAAGAATAAGATATTAGCTGCTAGTGTAAAATTTGGCCCAAGAAAAATGGTCACAAAAATTGTGAGAAGTATGCAGGAACGACAGTGACCAGTGACCAGTGACCAGTGACCAGTGACCAGTGACCAGTAATCAGTGACCAGTGACCAGTGACCAAGAAAAACTTGTATAAAATATCTATAAAGTGTCGTCATTTTATCAAAAAAAATCTGGGTTTTTATTTATGAATAGTTAGCATAATCAGACAAAAAATCATGCAAAGAAAACATTGGTCTTACGTCATTGTGCTAGCAACTTGCGGGTTAATTCCTTGGGCGATCGCTTCTTTTACAGTTCACGATATAGTATATTCGCAACCCGCAAATGTTAAATCTATTACTGTCAATAAAGCTGAATTTGGAGTTTTAAGAGATAGCAGTAGTCATAAATCTACCTTTATACCTACAAATAAAGTCATCTTAAAAGAAGGAAATAAATATGGTTGGCGAATTCACCTCAAAAACTACCAAGGTGTAGTAACATGGCGTGAAGTAATCAAATTACCTAAAGTGCCAGAAACCTGGAGCACAAATAGCGGGGAAGACTTTTCACTATCAACAAACGGGACAGAAGCAGTCACAAAACGCATACAGGAAGCAAAAAAAGGAGTTATTGAAAATTTTTGGACGATGACTCCTGGCGATCCGGCTGGTAAACATACTATAGAAATTTACGTAAATGACCTTTGTATTGCTTCTTTCAATTTTGAGGTGATTTCAAAGAAAAAATAGCTTGGCGGCGCTTTTGTAGGAAAATAACAGCATAAAGGTAGCGATAAGCTGGGTACAGCTTGCGCTTCGCGATCGCAAGGAGGTTGTCCGTGGGTTTTAAAAAAATTTTGGTGGCTCTTGATGCATCACCGGAAACACAGCTAGTATTTGAGGAAGCTTTAGAGTTAGCCAAAAAAGAGTCGGCTAGCTTAATGATCTTCAACTGCGTGGATCTTGGCTCAAAACTTACGTTCCCAACTGCAATTAAAGAGAAAACTCAAGAAGGGGAAGAATTAACTCAAGCTTATAAGAGAAAGGCACAGGAGCAAGGGATTGAAGTGGAATCTTTATGCAGAGTCGGAGAACCGGGAAAATCTATTTGCAATTTAGCACAAAGTTGGAAGGCAGATCTGATTGTACTTGGTCGCAGAGGTTTTAGAGGTTTTACGGAAGTTTTATTAGGGAGCGTCAGCAGTCATGTCCTTCACAATGCTCCTTGTTCGGTTTTAGTTATACAGGGCGAGGCTTTCAGCACTTAAACATTATTCTAACTTTACGGAAGATTGGGGCAAATTTTTTGATAAGGTTCATTTCCCAAATACAAGTCCCACTCTTCTAAAGTTAAATTGCAAGTCAATCGACTGCAAACCTCTTCAATCAAAACTTCTGGTTGTAAATTCCAGATCTGAACCTTGTTTAAGCAATTAACAGTCACGAAGTGTTCGCTATCCCAGCTAAAAATAATATGATTTATACCTCCATAAACTTCAATACGTGATACTTCTTGCTTGCTTATCAAATCCCATATTCTGACGGTATCACCACCCACGGCTGCTGCTAAGAAGCGGCTCCCCGGACTGAAAACTACTTTTGTCACCGATCTACCCAGTTTTAGAATCGGTAAGACTTCTTCACCGGATAAATCCCACACTTGGATGAAACCATCACTGTCTACGGATGTATCCGAACCATAAAATCCACCAAAACCAGCTAAGTATTTTCCATCTGTACTCAGGGTAAACTCACTTAATTCTTCATTTTCTAGTTTTATACGTGTAACTTCTTCTCCTCCTAAAACTTTTATAATCGACAAAGTTTTCTCTTGAAAATTTGAATTTTTAGGAAGAATTACTAAATATTGTCCATCTGGGCTTATACTGACTATTTTTTTAGTTTCTAATCGATTTACTTGTTTATAATTTGTGATATCCCAAATGATAACATCACAAACTAAAACTTCAAGATTATCTTTATATAAAGTTGTCAAATGAACTAATGTAGTTAGAAGTTTTGTGTCTTGACTAAATGCGATCGCAATAACTTGTGCATTATGTTCCATTGCTAGCAGTTCCTGACCGCTAGCTAGTTCCCAAAGTCTTACCGTTCGATCCTCACCAACTGTCGCTACCAATTCTTCATCTGTACTGAAGACAGCATAATGCGCTCCTTCATGATTGATAAATCTTACCTCCTGATAAGGATTCATGTCATAAACTTGTAAACCATGAGCCTGACTGCAAGTCATACCCAAGTACTTACCGCGAGAACTTATAGTAATGCTATTGACGAAGTTCTCCATATCAAGCTCGATCGCAGTTTTGCCATCAAAGTCATCAACAATCTGCCATAGATTTATAGTATCAGTATGTCCTTTTTCTGGATTGCTATCTTCCTGAGTTGCTATATATTTACCATCTCGACTAAAGGCGATATTGACAACATAATTCTCGTGGAGCAGGCGTGTAACTTCATGACCGCGAAAGATGTGATACACTCTAGCAATTTTGTTAAATCCCTTACCTACAGTAGCCAAATAATTTCCGTCAGGACTAAAAACAACACGACCCAACCAAGTCGTAGGGTTATCTTTTATGTGTGTCACTTGATAACCGCGAGGGACTTCCCAAACAACTGCTTCTCCTTTTCTATCTCCAGCCGCTACGTACTGACCGTTGAAGTTCATTCCAATCGTATTAATCCATGCATTATGCTCCACAGTCATCACTTCTCTGCCACTAGGTATTTTCCATACTTTAATAGTCGTAAGAGTGACTGTTGCAGCAAAAAATTTACTATCTAAACTAAATGTCATGTCATCGATATTTTCACGAACCGCCATATTGAGTTCAGAGCTAGTTGGTGAAGATAAATTGACTGTTTCGTTGATGATTCGCCGCCTACGAGAAAGTTGCCAAACTTGTCTTCTCCCTTCTCCAGAACCAGGGCTATCTTCAACAAATTCCGCTAAATAATTGCCATCTGGACTGAAAGAAATCGGATCTTGACCGCTACAAAAATCCGGCAATTTTAGCAATGGCAATCCTACAGGTATGACTTCGGGCGAATCCGTCAATTGCCATACACCTCTAAAACCACCACTTACGATAACTATATATTGGCTCTTTGGGCTAAAAATAATATTCTGAACAGTTTCAGCACGGACTATTTGTGCAATTAATTGTTGATTTTTTAACTTCCAAATCTTGACAACTCCATCTTGACAACAAGTAGCAGCATATTTACCATCTGGGCTTAAAGTGGCAACTGTTAAATCTTTTTCGTATTCTATACTTGCTACTTCTCGACCGCTTTTTACTTCTAATATTCGTATGGCATCATTCGCGATCGCCATATATTTGCCGTCAGAACAAAAGGCTAATGAATTTGAACAATTATAGTTCTGCTTGCTCTGTTTACTTATCCGAGCGATGGAGCGTGGGAGCAAAACCAGCCCTTGACGTAGAGTTTGATCCGCTAAAAGATATCTCATTTCCAGCTTGTTGAAACGTTTCATAGATTCAACAGCTAGCAAAGTACTCAAATGCAGTAAACTAATATCCTCTCTTTGTATCAATTGTGCTTGAGTTGCTAATAGGCGAGCTTGAGAAATTTGCTGTTGTTCTTGTGAAATTCGCAAACGCTCTTTAGCTTCTTCAAGTTCATCTTGTCTTTTTTGAATGCTACTTTTGACATATTCTGTTTCTAGCTGATTTAGCCAGTTCTTCTGGGGAGGATATTCTAGAACTTTTTCCAATACGGCAATGCGGGGGTCACGACTCCATAGATAATCCGATTTGCGATCGCGATCGTCCCAATCATTAGCTGCAAGTGTCAGACGTTGACGTAGCACTAAACTCTCATTTTGACGCTTATCGTCCTTCCATTTCTGCAGGAGATTCCATCCCAACACTAAAGCATCGTGAGCTGGTTCTACATAAGCATCCCCATTGGGTTCTTTTCCGCTCACAATCAATCGAACATCCGTAAAACGTTGAATAATTTTCTTAACTCGCTCGTTGTCTTCAGCATTGGGATACTCAAGTTCACCTAACGGTACGCGTCTGCGAGCCATTGCACCGCCATCGACAGTGACCATTCGCAACATAACTTTACGAATGGTGTAGTCATACATTGAGTCCATTTGTATTAAATTTTCATACTCTTGGGTTGCTCTACGGGTCAGTGAGCCTGCAACTCCTCCGAGTTCGTTATAATCTTCTTCTGTTAAAGCGCGGTTGTCACCTTTTCGGTTCAGATATTTTAAATAAAGTTCGCTGAGAGTAAAAGAAAGTAGCGGAAGTGCTCCTGGCATTTGTACAACTTCATTAATTAATTGTTCTACTAATTGTGGAGGTTCAAAATAAAGCACTTGTTCTGCTGCTGGTTTTTCGATCGTTTCTCGAAGTTCGTTTTGAGTCATTGGCGGTATCATAAATCGAGCGTTCATCCAACGACCGGGAAAAGCAGATGTTAAAAACTGTGGTTCAAAGTCCAAGCGCAACGTTATAACAATATGAAACTGCGGTTGGGTAAGTGCTTGTTCCAGTTCTTGTAAAAACTGCGATCGCGCCTTATCGTTTTGACACATGGTAACCAATTCTTCAAATTGGTCGATCGCAAGCAGTAGTTTCTTTTGAGGATTGGCATTGCACCAAGCAGTGACAGCATCAAGCAGTGACAATTTTTTCTCTTTCTCGGTTGAGAGTTGTTTTTGAACTTGAAAAAGCGCAGTTATGGGGAAAGCGCTGGGACGAATGGGGTTGAGAATATGCCACTGATGGGTAGTAGATTTACGTAAGCGAGGTAATAATCCGGCTTTCACAAGGCTGGATTTACCTGTTCCTGAAGCTCCCAGTACTACTGTCAATTGGCGATCGCACACAACGAAGCTCAATTCTTTTGTCAATTGCTTTCTGCCAAAAAACAGATCGCTGTGAGCTTCATCAAAAGATTCTAGACCTCGGTAAGGGTTATTCTTGGGATCTAATTTAGGAGCAGATGGTAAGTTCAATTTGTGACCGGGAACTAGAAAAATGTATTCTCCTTTGTCATGTTTTGCTAAGTGATATAAACCAGGAGTTTGACGGCTGTGGAGTTTTTCAGTCGTTGTTTCCAATTTCTCCCGCAAATAAAAGTAGAGTTCTGTTGCTGTAATAACTCCATCCCCAGTTGCTCTGCCATCTTGAACTGGTAAAGAAAAATCAGCATCACCCCGTAACGCTTGAAACAGTGTTGCAGCAAAAGGAGAGTGATGTTCTACCGTTCCACGAGATGTTACAAAATCTAAAGCCTTTTGGTCGTGAGCTGCAGATGCGATGACTTGCCAAGCTCTGTCTCGGATGAAGCGATCGTAACGTTCTTGGTAGACAACTGGCAAACGCATGGCATTTCTGTGACTTGACCAACGGAATGCACCTGCAAAGCAACAATCAAGAATAACTAATAAATGCCTGCAAGGTAGAGCCAGCAGAGCATTATGTAACTTCTGCATTTGTAGGTAAGTACTAATATGACCTGACTCAGCATCAGCAGGTACAAGATAACCCGCAGGACCTTCTTCATTTTCCAATGCATCCAGAGCAAGACCGTGTCCGGCAAAGTAAAATACGATCCTGTCATTTTCATTGAGATCTACTTCTTGAGCAAGAGGTAGTTTCTGTGCGTGAAAAGCAGCAAGTAGTTGGTTCAGTCCTTCCAGAGAAGCATCTTGGTTTAAAAGCCGCCGCACAGTGTATTTGTAATCTTCTAGAATCCGAGCAAGTTCGCGAGCGTCAGGGACAGCCGTTTCTAACGGTGGTACGCCATTTGAATAATCATTAATCCCGATAATGACGGCAAAATTACGCTGAAACTCGTGCTTGGACATAATTAGAAGTTATTAAGAACTGCTTAATATATTTATTTCCCTGTATATTTAAATAGTGTTAGGCAAAATCAACTTATGCATAAATATCATTAGATAACATAAAAATTACGCAATTACTCCTTTCCCGCCCGAAGATGACCTATTTAAATGAACCATACTTTGCTCTTGTGGTACGGGCGTCCCCGCCCGTACATCATAGAGGGCGGGCGAGGACGCCCACCCCACTCCATGTAATCTAATAAGAGCGAAAATTGCTCTAAAGACACTTCTCTTGCACTTTGTATAGATTTGCAGAGATTTAGTTTACCCGTTAGTTGCTAAGCTGTTCCATATCTAATTTGCATATTAAACCGCAGAGGCGCAGAGGGCGCAGAGTAAGAGAGAGAAGAGTTTGGTGCTTTTTATCAAACCTTCAAAATATGCAAGTTAAATGTGTTTTAGCTTAGCAATCTAAAGTATTTTCCAGTTCCCAAGGGGTGATGCAACTATTGTAGTTATTCCACTCCTGATGTTTCAATTTTAAATAAGCTGCCGTGAACCGCTCTCCCAGAGCTTGGGGTAGAACTGTGTTTGCTTTTAGGCTGCGTAAAGCATCCAATAGGTTTGACGGCAACTGTTTTACTTGATAGCTTGTTTGTGGATCTGTATAGCTGTTGTTGTCATAACGCGATCCAGGATCGCGCTTGTTGGCAATTCCATCAAGTCCCGCAGCGATGAGTGCAGCACTTAGTAGATAGGGATTAGCCGCACCATCAGCGAGACGAAACTCGAAGCGGTCAACATCAGGAATGCGGATTGCATGAGTGCGGTTATTACCACTATAGGTAATGGTACTGGGTGCCCAAGTTGCCCCTGAAGTAGTAACCTTGGCGTTGATTCGTTTGTAGGAATTGACAGTGGGATTTGAAAAAGCACACAGCGCCTCGGCAGAATGCAACAAGCTCAAGAGGTTTCGTCATGCCTCTAACTGTCCCAATTTAGCTATAATATCTTGGTTGACTTTGATGTAACCTTGATCGACGTGGGTAAAGTATGAATTCAACTGCTGATGGGCTTTAGGCAGTGCGTGGAAAGGAATTGATGGATACAAATGGTGCTCTGCGTGAAATGGCATATTCCGCATCAAAAATCGCACAGGCCATAGGGTCAGTGTTACCCGCGTATTTGTCAGGGGATTAGCGTCTAGAGAGCAACCTGTATGTTCCCCCAGTAAAATAAAACGCAGAATAGGTTGACCGACAATTAGCGGCAGTAGCCAATAAAGCACAAACCAAGGCTGCTTGAATGCAATTGACAGAGCGATCGCTACTACATAAACAGCTAATTGCCAACGGGTGGAGCTAATGACTTCGGCTCTCTCAGCAACTGGTATAAAAATATTGAAATGGCTAAATCCTTTTTGTTTAGTCACCCTAACTCCTTGTAAAAACAAAGAAATTCCTGGACATAAGCCTAAATCATTTAATTCTTTCCAAATATTATGTTGAACTTCAATAAATTCATTCTTTTGCAAACGAAGACAAAAAGATAGACCTTGCTCTCTGAGCCAAGTTGCTAGTTTGATTGAACAAAATTCTCGGTCTCCTAATACGCAAATTTTATAACCTTTAAACAAGGGTAAGACTTGAGATATCAACGTTTTTTGTTCATCAATGTTGCTACTTCCTAACTTGGATAAGATCTCAAAGTATATAGGAAAGGCTCTTTTATCCCAAACGATGCTAATTACAAATAAATTAATGCGACCCCATGCAGTGCGATCGATGACTACATAAATTATTTCGTCCGGTTGAAAATATGTTGACAACCATGTAGTCACAATTGGAAACCAAATCTTTTCAATCGTTTGTTGGGTAATGACAAAAATCTTTGTAATTTCTTTCTTCTGCTTTCAAATAGAATGGGAATTGGTAGAGCCGTTGCTATAGCTTCTAAACTCACTTTTTTAATTGACTGTAAAACATTAATTAAAATAGTGAACAACAAGTATTCCGTTGGGCTAAATTGACTTTTTAAATGTGTTTGATAGAATGGAGGTAACATTGTCATTAGATAGGTCTTGTTGACAAAAGTAGACCTATCTTTTTTTACCACGAATTGCTACACACTTTACCTCATAAGCTTTTCAAGCTACTTTGTCGCCCCGTCAGGTTTAAATCATGAGTAATTGATATTATCCACCTTGAATTAACTTAATTGCCTTATTTCGCTCCTCAATTAAGCGGTTGATTTCTAAGGCAAATTTAGCACTATGTTCTGCCAGGTCAATAATTACCTCTGTTGAAATCACGATCGCCTGTAAATCTTGAACCACTGTGACACTCACTAAACTGGGTTGTCCTGCTAAGAGTGACATTTCACCGAAACAATCCCCACTTTCCAAACGAAATACTTCTTGCTCTTTACCTTGAGAGTTTTTTATCGAGAGACAAACGCATCCGTCCCAAAGAATAAAAAAGCCTTTGTCGAGATTTCCTGCTTTGATAATACATTCACCTACGCCGTATTCTTCAACAATGGCGCTACGAGCAAGTTTATTGATAGTACTAGGGTCGAGAAAGGCAAGATAAGGCAGCGCTTCCAAGTATTCCAATACTCTTTCTTGTGGAACTTCGCTTTTTAACAAAGCTTCATCAAGAGAATATTCCATTTGGGTCGGCAAGGGAATTGTTAATTTGTGACGCTTGATAGCGTAGTAAATTCGTTTTAATAAATCGCCTCTTATATCATCTTTCTTGGGATAATCATTGATGTATACTTTCATCTCATAATTAATGAAAAAATCCCCATATTCCTTGATACGTATCTTAGGTTCTGGATCGGCAACAATTCCTGGAGTTTCTAATGCAGCTTTTTGCAAAATATCGATAACTTGATTGGGCAAATCATTATGAGAAAACTTGACAAAAACCCTTTCTGCATGGATGGAATTCAGTAAAGTATAGTTTTCAAAAGTTGTTTGTCCAAGTTCTGCATTTGGGATGACGATGATGTCTCTATTTCGGTTTCTCAGGCGAACAGATCGCCAATTCATCTCAATGACTTCTCCGTCAAAACTTGTGCCTGTTCGATGCGAAAATTTTATCCAATCTCCTTCTTCAAAAGGTCTCTCCAAGAGTAGCAGGAAACCTGAAACTAGATTACCTAAGGTATCTTTTAGAGCTAACGCCACCACTAGGGAACCAACCCCAAGAGCTGCCGTAATTTGTGCTAAGTTAATTTTCCAGATATTAGAAAGGATATGTACCCCAATGAGCAATACAACTGATGCCCTTGCTAGCAACAGATAGAGATTTGGTACACGAATTTGCCAAACTTTGGGTTTTTTGCGGGTTGTCAGGGTTGTGTTTATAAAAGATAATCCGGTGTAGATAATTGCAATCCAAAATAGAGTTTCGCTTGCACGTACCAAGTTTCCTGAAGGTTCGAGAGTGAGAATCTGACGCAGCACCAGCCATGCAGTCAGAAAGGGCAACACTAGATTCCGCAGATGTTGCAGTGTTTCTACTAACAGTATATTCTGCCGTTGTAATCGCTCAATGACTTCGTTGAGAGCGATCGCCACCGCAGGAACCCCCAACATCAAGGCAATTGCCCAAGTTAAAATATCTTGGTGCATGATTATTTTAAACCCCAATATTTTGATGCTCTACTTGAGCGGCAGCATCTTTCATAATTTCACTCAAAAATTTATAGGCTTCTTCCCAAGCTCGCCTAACTTGGGGGGTAAATGCTTCCCCTAACCCTTGCTCTAGTGTCCAGAGTAAAGCCTCCCCCACCACGTCGTAATACTGTGCCATCACTCCGTAATCGGCGTGTCGCTTACCCAGTTGTTGCACAGCCTTGATAATTGCTTGCGGTTGGCGTAATCCTTCAACTGCGATCGCTAGTGTACTCATCAGCTTGCGTTGTTGATCTTCCATGCTCCCTTTGAACAGAGGTCGCAAAGAGGGGCTTAATTCAAATAGTCGTTGATAAAATAGTTCGGCGACGGTATCAGCGATCGGCTGAACTTTTGCAAAGGTTGATTGCACCAAGTCAACTTTGCTCATTGACATCTTAGCAGCAGTCACCAAAATCCATGTGTCTACCTCGCCAATGTTATCAATGTGCATCGAGCGGTATTGTATCAAAGTGTAAGAGTCTGCCACCCACTCATAGGCAGCACGAGTCATCACAATGCTATTGAGTTCTGCTTGAGTATACAAGCGCATGACTAAATAAACCGATTCGCCCCAAACGTTGTAACCAAATTTCTTAGTACCTATTACTCCAGCCGTTACCGAACCAGTATGAATACCAATTCTCAACCCCAAAGCTAAATCTTGTCCCAACTCCATCTGATGCAGAATATTCAACATTTCTACTCCAAAATCAACGGTGCGTTTGACGTGATCCAGTCGGGGAATTGTCAGTCCGCAGACGGCCATGTAGTCCGTATCAATTGTACTTTTACGCTCCAGCCCAAAGCGTTCCGCCGCCTCATTAAATTCATGGAATAAGCGAGTCAGCAGTTGGGCTACTTCTGCTGGTGGGAGTCGTTGACTAAGTTCGGCAATACCAACCACACGTGCATACAAAATAGTGACGTGTTTCACATGGTCAGCAATTAGCAACTCACCCTGTTTGAGGCGTCGGGCAATGGTCAACGGCACAATATTCAACAGCAAAGCTTCGTTTTCCTGATTTTTTTGGTCGATTTCTGCTAGTTTTTTACCTAAACTAATGACCATTGCATTAAATGCCCGCCCTAATTCTCCAAATTCATCGTCAGCATTAATATTAACTGTGGTGTTATAGTTTCCAGCTTGCAGTTGTTGAATTCCCTCTTTAATGGCGGCGATGGGGCGATTCACAAAATAAGAAACAATGATGCTCAAAAATGTAAACAGAACAATTAAAATTGTGCTGGCGCTCAACAGCCACAACTGTAGATTGTTCACGGGGGCTAAGACCTCAGCCATGTCCATCTGTGCCAAGATTGCCCACTTCAGATTGCCAATCTTTAAAGGAGCATAGGCAGTGAGTACCGAGATCCCACGATAATCTTTGAGGTTGCCTGTACCAGTTTCACCTGCCAGGGCTTTTCGCACGGCTTCTGTTTCTAGAGTTTGGATGTTGTTTAGTTGATCTTGGAGTGCAAATCGCGAGGGCGATCGCATCCGATAATCTGAGCCGATCAAATAAGCTTCCCCTGACTTTCCCAAACCCTCACTCATCCAGTTTTGGTTACTGGTCATGATGCGGTTAATTTCAGCAACGGATAATTGCACTACTAAAATTCCCACCATCTTGGAACCGTCATAAATGGGACCAGCGATAAACGCCGTTTGGGAATCATAGACTGGTCGATAAGGCTCAAAATCAGTGATTTGAATTGTCCCAGGATCGAAGGTTTGACGCACAGTTGCTACCAACTTAGCTAGGTGACTGGTGCGGTAGGGACCAGTGTTGAGATTAGTGCCGTAGTCTAGTTCTTTGCGGACTGAGTAAATGATATCTCCTGTATTATGGTCGATTAGTAATAAATTGCCATAGCCCATACTCTGAACTAGATTTTGAAATAACGGTTGATATTGAGCATGAAAGCGGCTGTATACACTCCCATCACGAGCATCTAAAAGTTGAGCTTTTTGTTCCGAAGCATAGGAATTAGCATCAATGTAGTAATGCTGGAGATATTTAGCAGCTTGGCTTACAGGACGATAACTGTTAAAACGGAGTTCTCCAGAAACTTTGTCAGAAATATTAGGAAAAAATTTATTTTCATAATAATTTTGCAAAGACCGCTCCCACTCTGGCGGAATTGATTTCTCATTCAGTTCCCGAAATCCTTGATGAAAATCCACCATAGCCGCAACAATCGTCCGGTCTTCACACAAGGTTTTAATATGGTTTCGTAGAGTTTGAAAGTAAGTTTTGATTTCGGCGGATTTAGCAGCGCGAACAGTGATAAGTTGGTTAGAAACAGACTCAGTTAGCGATCGTTTACCCATCTGCCACCCTAGATAGGCAATTATCAAAATCGAGCTAATACTGGCAAACAAGACTACGATAATAAGTTTAGATTTGATGGTCAACCGATTAAAGATGACTAGCTGCATATTCGTTATGATTTTTGGCTGACCCTAAAGAGCATAGTACAGGCTGATAGTTATTCATTCCTTTAAAAGGTTGAAATAAGAGAAATTACTGGCTTTACCTAGTCTACAAGAAGTTTTCTAGAAATCCATAAGATTTTTAGTAGTGCAACCAGGAAATGTGGCTCTACCCCTCTCATTTTGTAACTCGTGTACGTTGTAAAACCTATTGAAAACCTGACTGTTCGCGGCATTTGGATGCTCCCAAGCAACCGCTGTTTCGTGGTTTGATAACTTCCCGTGAAAAGTCAGGTTGAAACCACGCGCAAAAAAGCGTTTCACAGCATTATATCCCTATCCACCCAAATATTGCCCTCATTTGGATCGTGCAATCGTGTTCAAAGCTTGACTAAAGGTCTTCATTATCCACAGGTGAATCGTCTGAACTGGCTAGTTCATCTGTTGTTGGTAACGCAGTTTTGAGATTGGGTGAGAGCATAACCGTTGTCTCGCTAGCGTTGGGTTCTTATATTATAGATGACCAAAATAGGGAGCAAGGGTAAGAAATTTGATGAAGGAAATTAGAACCCCGGTTTCTTTAAGAAACCGGGGTTCTGATACCTCAAATATTGTTAACCAAACCATCCCATCTGCATTCTTCAAAAAGCTTAATAAAAATAAACAATTAGAAACTGCATTTCATACTTAAGTAGCATTTTACTTTTTATTTATGTTTCGGTAGATTGAGAAATGTATCATACTGCTGAGTGTTACTCAGTTCGTAATGGTCGCGCTAGCGTTCAATTTAGAAATTCTAGCACTGGTATGGTCAGTCTTTGCTCGTCTAATTTTGTAGCTAATAACCAATTATAGTGAACAATTTATCTTCTCCTACTTTAGAAGCACTGGAACCTCTTCCTAGATCGGCATTTACACAAAAAACCGATGCGATCGCAAAAATTCCTAAACAAACCATAAGGACTAGCCTGAAGGCATCCACGATGGATGGTATCTTAGCCACTATCTTTTCCAACATTACTAGTGGCGTCTTGCTGGTGAACTTTCTACTCGAACTAGGTGCAACACCGGTAGAAATTGGTTTGCTGTCATCAATTCCCATGCTAGTCAACTTTTTACAACCACTAGGAGCATTGATTGCAGATCGTACTAACAGCCGTCATTGGTATGTGTTAAGCATTTATGGTCCATCCAGGCTGTTATGGCTGACTTTATTGTTAGGTATTGCGTGGATGGGTTCGTCCAATCACCATCACCATCAACTAGTTACTTGGACATTAAGTATCATTTTTATCGCTAACGTGTTAGGAGCTTTAGGTTCGTCAGCCTGGTTTAGCTGGATGGCTGCTTTAGTTCCCAAACAGTTACGGGGCAGATATTTTGGTTTTCGCAATAGTACTGCAAGCCTAACAAACCTCTTGTGTGTACCACTGCTTGGCTTTGGCATATCCGTTTGGCCAGGTGGCACAATTCAAGGTTTTGGTGTGATGTTGCTGGGTGGAGTTGTGGTTGGGATCGCAAGTTTGATATGTCAGTTTTGGATGCAAGATATCAATCCGCAAGTGACTCATGTTGACACTTCACCCAATCAACAGGAAAACAAATACAGTCAGCCTCAAAAGACTAGTATCTTTAAAGACATCAACTATCTCAAATTACTACTGTATTTAGGACTCTGGACGTTTGCCGTTAACCTTAGCGCTCCGTTCTTTAATCTTTATATGATGAGAGATTTAGCTTTGGATCTAAGTACAGTCACGCTTTACACCAGCTTAGCGGCTGGAGCAAACTTAGTCCTGCTAGTGCTGTGGGGTAAGTTGGCTGACAGGATGGGAAATCGTCCACTTCTATTGTTAGTTGGTATTTTGATAGCAGTTACACCAATATTTTGGCTGTTTGCTGGTGCTGATTCAGTTTCTCTATGGATATTGTTACCAACAATCCATATAGTGACTGGTGGTTCTATGGCAGCAATTGAGTTGTGCAGCAGCAACATTCAAATGTCAGTAGCACCACTAGATCGTCCTTCACAGTATTTTGCTATTGCCGCAGCTGTTGCTGGAGTCTGTGGAGGTCTAGGGTCAACTGTTGGTGGCTTTATAGCTGGGCTAAATATGATTGGAGGTTTACCTGGACTGTTTGCTCTTTCAGCTGTTTTGCGATTAATTGCTCTGCTACCTTTGCTCTTTGTTCAAGAACCACGCAGCCAGTCACTTGTTGACATTGTACGAAATATTTTACCTGCTAAATCTCAGCCTACATTAGTTTCAGAAGTCGAAATTTAGGGATTTCTAGAAAATAGATTATCCCATATTGTGGGACGGGCGTCCCATCCCATATTGTGGGACGGGCGTCCCCGCCCGTCCTGTATTAATGGCGGG